>JAJYBV010000092.1 GCA_021778805.1 Chloroflexota bacterium
TTTCTTTGTGCAAGTCCTTGGCAGTGGGAATCTTGACGGTGGAGGGATCTCCGGCTTCCTTGCGTTTTTTGGCTTCTTCCTGTTTGCGGACCAGTCCAAAATTGTAGGTAAAACGGGCAGCGCCTGCATGCTTCTGGCAAAGGGTTCGCTGCTTGTTATCCAGTTTGAGTTCCGTTTTATATCCCGTTAGGACTTCCACCCGTTATTTCCCTTCCTGACTTTCCGATTCATGCATCACCTGCTCAATGCAGGAGTGCATGTGCCTGACTCGGTTTTTATTGCTTCGTCGTCCATAGATTCTGTGTGACATACTCAGTATAACAGCAACAAAATCATCCACCAGCTCATCTCCGGTATCTCCCAGAAAGAGCATTTCGATTTTGCGTCCTTGCCTTTCCAGCAAGGTTTCAATAGAATGGCTCCCAAATCGCGTCAGGCGATCCCTGTTTTCGACAATGATGGTTTCCATCGAACGATCTGTGAGCAGCATCTCTAATTTGGGGCGATGATCATTCAGTCCGGAGGCAATCTCCACGACTTCTGGCTACCTGATATCCTTTGGCGGCTGCGTCATCTTTGAGTCGATGCCATTGTCGTTCGAGATCCTCTTTTTGCCCAGCCGATGAGACTCGCACATACAATGCTACTCTGCCCGTCAACGGTTTCTCATCAGCTTTGTCCCGCACGATAATCGTTCCCGTTGCGGTTTGATAGGCATCCAATTCCCCTGCCTTGAACCATCTCCAGGCCGTTTTATAGCCGCCTCCAGCTTGTTTGGCATATTGACTTACCTTCATGGCTATATTTTACTATAAAATATGGCCATTAGACTATAGATCTTAGAGCTATTTATAACCCCCGGAATAGGCTAGAATCACAGTATTTTCCATAATCTTTTTAAAGGATTTTCACTTTCGCTTCGCAGAAGTTTTTGCCTGCGGCGCAAACGATAAAACAAGCGCGCACGAATTTGTGCGATAAAAACAAACATGTCGTCTGAAGTGAAATCCTTGCCCTTCTTTCAAATTTATTTGCCGGTTAACGCAACCAGCGCCGCAATAGCGTTTGCAAACAGAGTTTGTTTTTCCGTCCATTTGGTTCTTTGCTCGGCAATCCGAACCGTTAAGTTCTCTAGATCTAAAGCGCCGGGTCCGCCGATATGGTTGCGTTTTTTTAATGCAGCAGCGAGGTCATCGGTTGTTTCGCCGCCTAAATGCGCCGCTACCTCGCGATATGCGCTGCGAAACGGCGCGCCTTTAGCAGCCATATCTAATGCGCGATCCGCCGCAAATAATTCGGGATCGCAGGCGGCGGCAAGCTTTTGTTCGTGTATGTGCGTATGCTCAATAAAAAGCGTCACCACATCCAAGCTTTCCGCGCAAATATGCAGCGATTCAAATAACGGCGCTTTCGTCTCCTGATAATCCATATTATAGCCGGAAGGCAGGCCGGAAATAATTCCCAGCATAGCGCTTTGATATGCGGTAACAAGATGCGTCCGCGCGCGAAGAATCTCCATTGCGCCAAGATTTTTTTTCTGCGGCATAATGCTGCTTCCGGAACATAGTTCTTGGTCTACCGACATAAAGTCAAATTCTTTTGTTGTAAACAGCAGCAGATCTTGCGCAAATTTGCTTAAATCAACCATGATCAGCGCTAAACATTGTGTTACAGCTGCCTCGAATTTGCCGCGGGAATTCGCCGCGGTAAGTGTGTTGCGGCTGATTGCCGAAAAACCCAGCAGTTTGGCCGTTAACGCGCGGTCTAGCGGCAATGGCGCGCCATACGCCGCTGCGGAGCCTAAGGGAGATTGGTCGGTTAAGGCAAATGCGGATTCCAGCATCAGCAGATCATCTAAAAGCGCTTCAGCAAAAGAGGCCGCCCATAAACCAACAGATGAAAGCATGGCGCGTTGCATATGCGTATATCCCGGCATAGCAATCCATTCATATTTTTGGGCAAAGGCTGTAAACGCCGCCCCAGCGTTCAGCGCTGCAAGGGCAATCTCCGGCAGCCGCTCTTTGGTGTATAGGCGGATATCGGTTAACACCTGGTCATTTCGCGAACGACCGGTGTGTACTTTTTCGCCGATTGCTCCAAGCTTTTGTGTCAGGCGATTTTCAATGAGTGTATGAATATCCTCTTCCGCTTGCTGAGGCGCCAATCCAGTTGTTTCTGCTTCTTTTAGCAATGCTTGCAGAGCAGCGTGCAGCACGCTCCATTCATCATAGGCAAGTATGCCGATAGAATACAACATCCGGCTATGCGCCATTGTGCCCCAAATATCACTGCGGGCAAGGTCTTTATCCAAATCGGCGTTTCGGCCCGCCTCATAGTTTTCAATTGCCTTGGCGGATGTATATCCCTTTGCCCAAAGTTTTGTCATAGCAAGTCTCTTTTCTTCAATCAAATAATCAACAAAGCAGAGATGCGCCATATCCTGCTGTCTGCATTTAGCCGAGAATACAAACCTTTCAGATAGGCAGCTTAGCAGAATATTTGGTATGTATTGGCGCATGCCGGCTGTTATAGACCTGAGCATACGTAACGCATAAAGCAGGAGGCAGTATGCCTCCTGACGGGACCGGGGGTGTTTCCCCCGATTCCTCTTCTTCTTTTTTTAGACTCAAGTCTATAATTATTCAGCGGCCAGCGCAAGTGATTTATTTGCAAAAACATAAGTATCGCCTGCCAGCAGCGCTAAAATAGCTTTTTGCATATGCAGGCGGTTTTCAGCCTGAGTAAAAACAATCGACTGCGCGCCATCAAGCGCGTTGTCAGTAATCTCGAATCCACGGTGCGCAGGCAGTGGATGCATGATAACAGCGTCCGGTTTGGCGGCGCGCAAAATCGTATCATTCACTTGGTACTGCGCAAAGATCTGTGTTCGCTGTTTTGTTTCTTGCTCTTGTCCCATGCTTACCCACACATCGGTATACACTACATCAGCGTTTTCGGCAGCCTCTAATGGGTTATCAGTTATGTGAATATCGGCGCCGGTATATATTGCCGCCTTTTCAGCGTTCTGCAGCGCTTTTTGATTTGGCGTGAATCCACTAGGTACGGCTAGCCTAATGCTCATACCCATATGCGCTGCGGTTTGCAGCAGCGAATTGGCAACGTTGTTTCCATCTCCAATATACGCTATAGTAATTGGTCTGTGTGGCCCAAAATGTTCGTAAATGGTAAAAACATCGGTTAAACCTTGGCAAGGATGACTTAAGTCTGTTAATCCGTTAATGACGGGAATAGAAGCGTTTTCCGCAAATTCTTCAATTATTGTATGAGAGAACGTGCGTATAACTACCGTTTGCGCATATGCGCTTAAAACATGGGCAACATCGGCGATAGATTCTCGTTTTCCCAAACCAACTTCCTGCGGGGACAAGTAAAGCGACCGGCCGCCTAATTCCTGCGCGGCAATTTCAAAAGAGATGCGTGTCCGCAGTGAAGGTTTTTCAAACAATAAGACTGTGGTTGTGTCGGCCAGCGGAAATTGTGAGATGTTTCGGCTGTATCTTGATTGTTTGTACAGTAAGGCAGCCTGGCATAACTGGCGTGTTTCCATAAAGGAAAGATCGTTTAATGTGAGTAAATGGCGCATGTAAGCGTAACCTTTCATGTTTCTGAACATGCGCGGGGCAGATATAACATGTTTGGCGCCGCGCAAATTCCATATTTACGCTGGGACGAGAGGCAGAAAAGCTAGCGCTTGTTCGGCCGATACCCCGTGGTACCACCCATTTTGCCGTAATCTGCGTTATCGGCTTCATTGCCAACTGCTGATACGGCCACTTTTAGCTGTTTTTGCGCAACAGCCAATGCAGTTCCTACTTGCGCAATCTTCGACACTTTCTTCGGAACCTCACTCACAGGCGCGTTCTTCAATCAATCTCCGGAGTTCCTTTCATCACATGGGAAACGTTTTCTGTCGGATTAAAAAGCATACTATTCCTATTTTAACGTGAGCTTTTTTTATTGTTAATCAATATATGTTCACTACGCACAAAATGTCAAGGAAAAAGATGTGGAAAAATGGCGATCTTCCAAATTCATAGTAATATTTTGAAAAAACATGTTTCTGCGCAATGAGATATCGGCGCATCTTGCAAATAATTTTGCTGGATATCAAAACTATAAAAAAAGAGCCGCCCTATAAAAGGACGGCTCTTCACGTAAATTCTTAATTTAAAAAATCAGTTGCGGTTGCCACTGTGAATTTGCTGGAAGCAATCGCTGCAATATACTTCGCGATCGCCACGAGGTTGAAATGGAACACGCGCTTCCTGCCCGCATTTTGTGCAGATAGCTGTATAATACTGGCGCTGTCCGCCGCGTTGATGCCCGCCGCCCTGGTTTTTGCGCGCCGCGCGGCAATCGGGGCATCTTGAAGGAGTGTTTGATAACCCCTTGCTGGTATAAAATTGCTGTTCACCTTCGGTAAACAGAAAATCGCGTCCGCATTCACGACAACGCAATGTCATGTCACTAGCCAATGAATTTCGCCTTTCTGTCAGAAGACCTGTAAGTCTTCTGAAACCGTTCCCAATAGGAAAATGTTTAATTGTGCTATGGCCTGGCCATAACAGAGAGAAGTCGCTGCCTGTTGGTTCGCTTTCCTTCTTCTGAAGGATAATTTTCCTGCACTGTGTACATCATAACATATTTTATTGCAAAATTCCAGTGTTCATCATTTCATTTTCCCTCTATTTTGTGATAACTGTATTTTGTGTCATAACTTCGCTCATTTCCCACAACACACGCTGCGCATTTGTGTCATAAGACGCCGCAGATGAAGGGATGGCTTTTTTCTTGGAAAAATATTTGCCGGTTACTCCCTCTACTTCCGGGGAAGACGCCAGATATATGGATGTTTCGGCTCCTTTTTGCGGCGATATCATGATCGGCTGCATTAAAAATAATCCCGCATTATACAGCGCATTATTATTTTTACCAAACCCCGTATTAACAAATCCCGGATGCAGGCAATTCGCGGTTACATTTGTGCCCTCCAGCCGGCGCGCCAATTCATAAGTAAATAACGCATTGGCCAGCTTAGATTGTGAGTATACCGCAAAGGGATTATAACTTTTTTCGCGGGTTAAATCGCTGAAGTCGAATTTTCCTGCTGATGCGTGCGCCATAGAGCTAACATTCACAATTCGCGCCGGCGCGCTTTTCTTCAATGTATCCAGCAGTAAATTTGTCAGCAGAAAATATCCAAGATGATTTAACGCAAATGTATATTCAAATCCATCTGCTGTAAGCGTTCGTTTGGAAAATACGCCTCCTGCGTTATTTATCAATACATGCAAATTTTCATACCGCGCTAAAAATTCCTGCGCCGCTTTGTGTACTTCCGATTGAACCGATAAATCTGCTTGGATAGTGTCGATATGTTCATTATTTGTTTCTGCAATTAATTCGCTTTTTACTTTGGCAAGTTTATCTGCGTTGCGGGCAATCATTACAACTGTTGCGCCCATTTGGGCCAATCCTTTTGCGGTTTCTTCACCTACGCCGGATGTAGCGCCGGTAATCAGGCAGATTTTTCCCTTCATTGAAAGTTCATTCATTTTTTTTGTTTCCTTTTATGGTGATGTTTACAATGTATCTGGATAAGACTCTATGAAGATGTCTTATCCAGATCATACTATAGCAAGGCAATATCAATGCAACTATTCGCGCAGCAGCGTGTCCGTTATATTTCCGGCGCCAGTGCTTCTTTTGTCTGAAGATCCATTGCTTTTGCGCTGCGGGTTGCTTTTGCTTTGGCGCCCGGAATGGAAAGCGAAGCTAATGCGCCAAGCAGCACAAACAACGCGGCAAACAGCGCGGCGTAGCGTGTTCCCTGCGTAGTAGCGTCATTGAATATGGCGGTAATTTGCTGCCCGATTACTTTTCCCGATGGCGGCGCGCCGGTTCCTGCGCCAGATGGCGCTGCGCCTCCGGTGTTTGAAACAGGAGATGAAACGGAAGATGTAATATCTCCCGCGGAAAGCCCGCTGTTAAACGCCTGTTGTACGCTTGTTTTAATGTAAGACGGCAAAATGGTATTTTTTGCCAGATCATTCTGGGAAACTGTGGTAATTTGCGCCGCCAATATCGCGCTGAGTATTGCTACACCAATTGCCGAACCAACTTGCCGGACAGTGTTATTTGCCCCGGAAGCCGCGCCGGAAAACTGCGGTGGAATATCACTCAGCACAACGCTGGTTAATTGCGCAATTGCTAGGCCTAATCCAATGCCGTAAAATAAAAACACCGGTATAAATTGCCATAAAGGTGTGTATGTTTGTGTAATGCGGCTGATGGAAAATATGGAAAGCGCTTCGATAGTCATACCGCTGGTTACTATCCATTTTGCGCCAAATCGTGACGCTAAGATACCTGCAATCGGCGCAGTAAAAAAAGATCCTACGGCAAAAGGCAGCAGAATAAGGCCGGTTTGCAGCGCAGTTAAATCGCGAACACCTTGGAAGTAGAGTGACAGCACAAATAATATGCCGAATTCACCCAGTGCAACTACACCAACAGTGATCAAACCGAAGCGGAATCCGCGGAACTTCAGCAGCGAAAAATCGAATATTGGCTCACCGCCGCGCGACTTCAGCCAGATTTCGTAGACAACAAATGCTGTTAAAAATACAATGGCTATAATAAACATTGTGGCGGCAAATGCAATATTTTGCAGCGGCCAATTCCATGTTCCAATCGCAAAAGACCCTTTGGGAGTCAGCCATCCGTAGGTTTGTCCTTCAATTAATCCAAAAACCAGCGCCGCTAAACCAAATGAAGCAAAAATAATGCCTAATGGATCGATAGTTTGTTTTCGTGTTGTATCTTTAGATTCTTGAATAAATAGCAGCGCGCCGGCTACGGCAAGTATTCCAATGGGAATATTGATATAAAACGCCCAGCGCCAGCTGAAATTTGTTGTTAAAAATCCACCGACTAATGGCCCTAATGCGCCGCCGGCCCCAGCAGTAGCGCCCCAAACACCAAACGCAACACTGCGCGATTTTCCGGTAAATGTGGATGAAAGGATGGATAATGTGGATGGCGACGCCATTGCTGCGCCTAATCCCTGTATTATCCGCCCGATAATGATTACGCCGATAGTCGGCGCTGCGCCGGTGATTATCGAACCAAGCACGAATGTTGTAACGCCGGCAATAAATATGGTTTTGCGGCCAACGGCGTCGCTGATGCGCCCCCATGTAATAATTAAGGCGGCGTACACCAGCGAATATGCAGCGCTAATCCAGTCTAAATCGCGCAATGATGCGTTAAAATCAGTGCGAATTGCTTGTATGGTGACGTTAACAATAGAAGCGTCGATAATTATGATCATTAATGATGAGCTGAGCACGACCAAAGTAAGCCAATTTTTGAAAGTAGGCTTACTTTCTTCAGTGAATGAAGCAGTATAATTCATCCTGTATATTTCCCCTTGTTAAGTATCAATGTGTATGAATAGCGCTGATATGTGCGCTAAAATTATGTATTCCTGCGCATGAATGGATCTTCTGCTGGCAGCAACAAATATTGCTTTATACTGCTTCTAATCGGCAGTTTCTTCCATTTGCTGGTGTGATAGATGACGAAGATATTATAGACTTGAGCATAGGCTCTGGTCTCTAGCAAGGATAATATGATTTTATCTATCGATTGTTATACAAAATATCATACAATAGAAATGGTAAGGAATGCAAGAGGAAAATTTTCTGCTTACATTTCGCCCCACAGCAGTTCAATTTGACCAAAGCGCACGGTATCCCCAGGCTGGACACCCATATTTTCTAATTTCTCAAAAACGCCCATTTCACTCAGCCGTTTTTCAAGCCGCGCCATGCCTTCTTCGTTATTGGGGTTGGTCATTGCCACAATTCTATCTACTGTTTTGCCGGAAACCACAAATATCCCTTGTTCTTTGGATATGGTATAGCGGTCGTCATCTTGGGGCCGAATTACTGCGGATCCGCCGGATGCTTTAAACGCGGCAGTTTCTGGCAGCATACGCGGGGGCAGCGTTCGCAGCAGTTCCGCTGTGCGATACATAATTGCTTGCACACCTTCGGAAGATGCTGCGGATATTGCAAAAACTTCCAAGCCCTTTTGCCGCGCTTTGCGTTCAAATTCCGGCCAGCGCTCCTGCGCGTCGGGCAAATCTACTTTAGTAAATACAGCTAATTGCGGCAAAGTGGTCAGGTCATCACTATAGGCTTGTAATTCCGAGTTAATTTTCTCAAACTCTGTCCAAGGATCATTTTCTAAATCGGAGCCATCGACCAGATGCAGCAAGAGCCGTGTGCGTTCGATGTGCCGCAAAAAATCATGTCCCAGGCCAACGCCTTGCGAGGCTCCTTCAATTAATCCGGGGATATCTGCCATAATAAAGGAATCACCGCTGCCGCGCGAATAATCACCGACAACAACAACTCCCAAGTTGGGGATAAGTGTGGTGAAGGGATAATCTGCAATTTTTGGGCGCGCTGCGGTTACCACGGAAAGCAGCGTAGATTTGCCGGCGTTTGGCGCGCCAACCAGGCCAACATCGGCAATCAATTTCAATTCCAGCCGCAAATCGGCAACTTCCCCAGGTTCACCAAATTGCGCTTCGCGCGGCGCTTGGTGGGTTGGCGTAGCAAAGTGCGTGTTACCAAGTCCTCCGCGGCCGCCGCGGGCTGCCATAAACTGCTGGCCCGGCTCGGTTAAATCGGCGATAACAACGCCATCCGGTTCGCGCACAACAATAGTTCCGGCCGGCACATGGATGATACAATCTGCGCCGGATTTTCCATGCCTGCGGTTAGAAAGCCCCATGCCGCCTTCTTCGGCGCGAAATTTTTGATGATAGTGAAAATCTACCAATGTATTCAGCGCAGTATCAGCCTCTAAATAAACGCTGCCGCCGCGGCCGCCATCGCCGCCATCGGGGCCGCCCAGCGGCACAAATTTCTCTCGGCGCATATGCGCAGATCCGTTGCCGCCGCGGCCAGCCTGAACATGAATATTGGCGCGATCAAAAAAATCCATATGTGTGAAAAAACCTTATTTTATAAATTCTGGGATGGCTGCAATTTGCTTCAACTGTACTTGTGCGCGAAACAAAAAAAGACATAAAAAACGCCAGGACATTGCCTGGCGGAGAAGTGGGCCCAGCAGGATTCGAACCTGCGACCTACCAGTTATGAGCCGGCAGCTCTGCCGCTGAGCTATAGGCCCTCCTTGCTGCGGTGGTTTTAGATGTCGGTCTATAACCATCTATGCAGTACCATTCAGTATATCATATAAATTTGTATGTTGCAACTTTCACCTTGCAGCGCGCGGCGTTATTGATCGGGTGGCCTCAAAACGAACACCACACGATGAATCATGTGGCTTGTTTCCCCACCTCCACCCATGTGTACCGTGCGGTGGTGGATTATAAAAAGATATTTTTTGGGGACACCCCAAGCCCCGCGCAAGGGGCTACCGCCCCTTGCGAATCCCTGCATATTTTCAAATTAGAAAAAATGCAAACAATTATGGTATACTATAATAAAAAATTATTGAGGGAACAATATGGAATATTTACTGCCTACAAACAATATTGTGTTCAAACGTCTGTTTGGAGATGCGCATAATGCGGATATTTTATTGGCGTTTTTGAATGCGGTACTGGAAGATGCCGGTGAAGCGCCATTAGCGAAAACTAAACTGTTTAATCCTCACCTACATAAAAAGACAGCCCAAGACAAACAGACTTTTCTCGATATCATAGGTTATTCTGCTGATGGAGAACTTGTGAATTTGGAAATTCTAGTGAGTAATCAGCAGAATATGCAGAAATCTCCCATGCTTAATTGGGCAGAACTTTACGTTGGACAAATGGTCAAGGAAAAATCATTTTCCAGCCTGCATCGAACTATCACTATCACTATCCTGGACTTTATATATCTGCCAAGTAAACAAGCTCATTCCTTATACCAGTTGCGTGAACATCAAACGAAACATTTGTTCACCAATTACGTAGAAATTCATTTTTTGGAATTACCGAAACTGGAAAAAACTGAGTTAACAAAGCGAACGCCTTTGATGTGGTGGGGACTGTTTCTACAAGGAATACAAAAAGACCGGGCAGAGGAATTTCGCTTATATAATCCCATAATGAAGAAAGCAGTTGATATGCTTGAAACAATCAGTAAAGATATACAAACGAGCATGTTATATAACGCTCGGCAAAAAGCGATCCATGATGAGGTCTCTCGAATGGCAGATGCGCAGTCGCAAGGACGCGCTGAAGGAATAGTCCAATCAATACAACATCTGTGGCTGAAGCGTTTTGGCAAAATGAGCGAGAAAGAAGAAAAAGCCTTGTATGCTGCCAGCAGTGAGGCGCTGGCCCATATTCTGGATCAGATGCTGGATGCGCAATATACGGTTGAACAGGCCCGTATGGATTTAAGTATTTGACACTCTATATATGCCGCCCTGCTGCCAATGCCGCGCCGTAGCGAAAACACCACTCCCATCGCGCTTGTTTTCATATAATCACCGCGCGGTACACATAAAATCAGGGGATTCGTAAGGGGCGATAGCCCCTTGCGCAGGGCTTGGGGTGTCCCCAAAAAATATCTTTTTATAATCCACCACCGCACGGTACAAATGAACAGATGCGCTTTATTGAATCAGTAAGCATGCTGTATTTATAAAATCATTTTAAATATCTTGAAATATTCGTAACAAAATAAAATACTAAAAATCCATTGAATTTCAAAAAAATATATGATATACTGTAAATTAATAATGAATCTATTGAGGTTAGTTATATGGAAGATATTTGGGATTATATTGGTGAACATTTTCCTTCATTTGGGAAATTAATAACCGGGTTTATTTTGGGAGTAATTTTTATTCTGTTTAGTTTTCCGGAGGCGTTGATACGGTTGGCGCAATATACTAAATGGCCGGTGATTGGAGGAATGGGTGATTTTTCGCTTTCCCTTTTACAACATACATTTGGCTCCTCATTACTGGCTAAAAGCACAGCGTTTACAGAATTATGGCAGATATTGCTGATTGGTTTAGGTGTGTATGCTATTTCAATTACAATTTTATCACTGCGCTATCTGCGATTCGATTTTTTTCTGGCCGGTATTTTCTTTCTTGCGCTTGGTATTGCTTCAATACATGTTGTAACTTGGGCAATACTGATTGCAGGATATATTTTACTTGCTATTTGGATTGTATTAAAGTGGGTTTGGGGAATAGTAACTGTTATTTTTAAGTTTATTGGCTATTTACTGATTGGAATATTACATATTTTTTCAGCAATCTTTAAAGCCATATGGTCACTCTTATTATATGAACATATATGGGTTTATGCAGTAGCGTTATTAGGTATCTTACTGTTATACCTTATCATCAAATATTTTGATGAAATCAAAGATTATATTGTAACTTTGGGTGTTTTGGGATTAATTTAGGACTTTCGCTTACGAATGGGACAAGACAGGAATGCGCGGGTTGAGTAACTCCTGAGTAAGGTAGTCATCCCATAAACGAGCCCGGACTTGGTAGAGCGTACAGCCGAGGCGTTGCGCCTG
>JAJYBV010000093.1 GCA_021778805.1 Chloroflexota bacterium
AAAAATTAAAAAAGATTTTGGGGACACCCCAAACCCCGCGCAAGGGGCTATCGCCCCTTACGTATCCCTGGTTACGCAGGTATATCTTATCCCTCTTTCATTGTTAAAGTTCATCATCCAGCCCTGAATTTTACATTTACCTTGAAACTTGATTGACTTTGTGATTTATATATGTTATGATTGCTTCAGGAAATTGTGTTACCGCTACGTAATGGTCGTTGTTTTCATTGAAAGGATGAACAATGTTTTACAAAAATTCACTTTTACGCACAATCTTCATTTTGGGGATATTAATTTCCACCATGGGAATGGGAACCCCCCCCCCCCCATAACGTTACTGTACCAACACGAGCAAGCCAAGTAGTTCTTGCCGCGCAAGATATTACGGCAAAGGCCAACTGTATGCTATCTGAAGTCATATATAATCGCTCAGGGAACATTCTTTCATCACAGAAAATAGCCTGCCCTGCAGGAACATTACTTGAATGGAAAAGAATGCCGCTACAACAGGCAGTTGCAAGCCATGAATACTATGTTCCCATGAATACTCAGTTTTCCCTTTCAGCTTCCATAAGGAATTTTCCCCATCTATTTGGTGTTAAACCACTTGTAACCCAATGTGGTACAAATGCAAAATTTGGGGGATATTACACTTGGGAAGGTACAAAGGTGTATCAATATGTCTACATCGATCGATATAGTAATTGCAATATGAGAATTGATTCAAGTACAACCTATGCTTACCCTATTAGAACATTTTTGTATTGGAACCGAGATCAATACGCAGGCTGGACAGGAAATTGGGGATGCAGGCCAATTGTCAATTCCGTTGATACTGAATATCCTAATACAATTCAACAAGCGGGATATTATTACGAGCAATTCTATGCCGACGGTTCTAGTTGTACATGGTTTGATAACTGGCTGCAGCTAACATTAGGACAACTCAGTTAGCCGCTCAGTTATTTGGGCTAATTAAAAAAATATCGCTTTGATAGAAATTTAAATGTTCGGTAACACAGTTTCCAATGTTCTTTAGTACGGTAGTGTACACAACTATAACAGATTATATCTGCAATCTTGGTGACTTATGTAGCAAGCGCATCTATCGTGCAGCTAACCTGTTTTTATGTAATGAAAACGAGTGAATAGCACAGCCAATTGTCTGCCAAAAGATTGCAGCCACGTTAAGAAAAAGGATTGTTGCATGCAAAAAAATACGCTTCGGACTGTGCTGCAAATCAGCGCAGTGGTATTTACCGTAATGCTTTCCGGCTGCAGCATGTGTGGCGTCAGTACGGCTAAGGTAAAACCGGCTTATTTCCCGCAGAGCGTCTCATTTTTAGATGGCACAACAGTATCATCCATTACTATACTTTCGGCAAATTCCGGTTGGGCGACTGGCCGTGTATACATATTAGGGCAAGCAAACGCGCAGAATATTGTGGATACTGTGCCCAAAGCCGGTGCCATTCTACATTTTAACGGAACTTCTTGGAACTCAATAAAGGTGAACAATCCACTCTTTTCCCTAGCCATGGCTAACGCAAATTCCGGCTGGGCGGTGGGAGCCAATGGAACCATTTTATATTATAATGGTTCGGCTTGGACGCCGCAAAACAGCGGTGTATCAGGGATATTGTGGGGCGTTTCCGCAGTAAGCGCAACCGAGGCGTGGGCAGTGGGAGACAACGGTGTTATTTTGCATTGCCTGAACGGAATATGGAAAACAGCTGTTTCGCCAACAACTGCTCAATTGCGCGCAGTATATATGCAAAACGCCGATAGCGGCTGGGCTGCCGGAGCCAATGGAACGGTGCTGCAATATACCAAAGGGGTATGGAAACTTGTTACAGTTCCTGCTTCGTTTACTATGAACACCATCGCTGTTGTTCCGCCAGACACGCTATTATTCGGTGGTGGAGATCTTTTAAACCGAAGAGAATTTAGCGTGAATTCTCCGGCAGCGTTAAAATATCAATCGGGGAAATGGAGTGTTTTAAGCGGGTTTATGTCACCAGTTCAAGCATTTGCCGTAGTAAGCGCCAGTGATATTTGGGAGTTTGGAGACTTAGGTCCATCACATTTTAATGGACAGGGTTGGATTCTAAATATGAACCAAACCCAGTTATATGATGGAACAGCATCCGATGCATATAATGGGATCATTTACTATGGCACATCAGAAGGTTCAATATTCAGTTACAACGGCAGCAAAATCACTGAATTATTTCAAGCTCAACAATGCAATATGATGGTACTGTTTAACTGCTGAAATTCTCTGAATCAATAAAAAATACCTTCTGAGTAGTTACCAGTAGCCCTTGCGTAGTGCGGAATTTAGGGGCGACCATATGGGTGGAGGTGGGGAAACAAGCCACACGATTCATCGTGTGGTGTTCGTTTTGTGGCCATTTGGCCGCCAATACCGCACCGGAGCAAAAGCGTCACCCCATATCGTTTGTTTTAGAGCATACGCCTCGCGGTCACACCTAAGGCAATGCAATCCGGTAGGGGCGACCCTAGCGGTCGCCCTTGCTGCTCGGCTACCAATATTTCCCATCGAAAAATAAAATAAAAAGAGATTTTGGGGACACCCCAAACCCCGCGCAAGGGGCTATCGCCCCTTACGTATCCCCATGTGTACCGTGCGGTGGTTGTTTATAAAAAATATTTTGGGGAGGCGCCCCAATCCCCGCGCAAGGAGCATCCGCCCCTTACGTTTCCCTGTGGGTACCGTGCGGTATTGTTTTATAAAAGAGATTTTTTGGGAGGCGCCCCAATCCCCGCGCAAGGGGCATCCGCCCCTTACGTTTCCCTGTGGGTACCGTGCGGTGGTTGTTTATAAAAAATATTTTGGGGAGGCGCCCCAATCCCCGCGCAAGGGGCTACCGCCCCTTACGTATCCCTGGTTACGCAGGTATATCTTGTCCCTCTTTCATTGTTAAAGTTCATCATCCAGTAGAAGCTCTTTCCATAACATAAACGCATGCCTTATTTTTTGGCATACTCCATGCGTCTTGAAATCCTGTGTATATTACATAGCCGAAGCAAGGCTGCAAGAAGGCAAAATATGTTGCATCCCGATCATGAAACCAATCATGAACAACCGCAAATCGAAGGCAAAACACATAATAGCATAGCTGCGGGTATAACCCTAACCCAAGGCCGGTATATTATTCAAGAATACTCCGGATATGCCGCTTCAGCGGAAATATATACCGGATATGACGCAGTTGCAAGGCAAAGTGTATTAATTCGGGGATATGAATTGCAAAAGTTTGCGCCTGCGGAATATATTGAAGCCGCCGCGTTCGATGCGCATAAGGCCGCCGGTAGCCCGCACCCGAATATTTTGCGCATTTACAACTACGAAAAACGCAGCAATGCGCTGTTTATTATCAGCGAAAGGCTGTATCAGCCGCTTCGCGGAATCTTTACCACCTATACTCCCGATATGAACATGAAAATCCGCCTTGCGCGCCAAGTTGCATCTGCGCTGGCGTATTTGCACGGCAAAGGCGTAACCTATGGGATATTAACACCTAACATGCTGGATATCACACCATCCGGCGACGCCCGACTGATGGACGTAGGCGGCAGATGGCTGTTTGAGTTTATGGCAAAGCCCTTCCCGCCGGATATATTTATGAGTATTCATTATTTGGCGCCTGAGGAACGCGGCGGCGCAGCGCCATCTTTCAAAACAGATATCTACCACTATGGCGCGCTGCTGTGGCAGCTTTTTACCGGAGAAGAACCGCCTCAGCGAATTACCGCCGCTGCGTTGCAGCAAAACCTGCAAGTGCCCGGCGTTATTGCTCGCATTATCGGCGACTGCGCTGCAGATGACCCGGAACGCCGGCCGCAAGATATGGGCATCGTCTATTATATGCTTCGGGGATCTCCCGGAGAACAAACACAAAAAATGCCGCGCACCATCTGCACTATTTCTGCCGCAAAGAAAAAATTTCGGCGGGAACAGTTTGCGCCAACTCAGTGTTTAACAGAAAATCCTTTTGCGCCAAAACAGCCAATACCCGCGAATGCGCCGCAAAATCCAACTAAAAATGAGCCGCTGTTCCCTTCACACGCATCTGAATCGGAACCGTATGAGCCGGTGTTTTCTCACAAACAAATGACGCATCCACATAGGGCCGCTACGCTAAAAACAACCGATAGCGCTGTTTTTGCAGAAATACGCGCGGCTATTGCCGAAGAACAGCAAACAAAACAAAATCCGGAAAACACCGACGCTCCAATAGAAAAGCACCCGTCTTCCGGATTAAGAAACGCTATAACAAAACTGCTGCAGCGCAAAAAATCATAATTGCGCTTCTGTTTCCCGACTAGAACCAGCGTTAGTTGGTAAATATGCGGAAAATATTGCGGCGGCCAGATTCATTGCCCGGATCTGTTGGCTCGGGTCCGCCCGGCGCGCCAAGATCGTTGTTGGGAGTGTTAATTCCCGGATAAGAAGTTTCCCCCCAGCGCGGAGCGACACTTGGCACCGGCTGAGTTGCCCTATCTTCACCTTGGTTTGTCGGTGTATTCTGCCAGGATCCTGAAGCAGGCATATTTGGCGCAGTTGGCTGGCGTGTTGCTGATTGCGCCGGAGTCGATGGATTAGATGTGGTCGGAGTTTTTGGAGCCGCGCCAAGCCGATCGTGATCGATCCAGTCATAAGCGCCGCCCAGCGCATGTTCGCACCATGTTGAATAATCTTTAGGAGCCAATCCTGTTTTCTCAAAATGGTCCAGGCGGTGCATTGTTAACGTTAACCATTCTTCGCCTTGCTCTACCATGCGATCTAATAAATCCATGCTATTAACGCCGTCTCGCTGCAACCGTTCAATAGCGTTTAATTCCGAGGCAGATGGCCGGAATGATTCTTCTTGCGAATCATTTTCGCGAAGATCTGAGCGAAGTTTTGCAATCTTTTCGTCCAGTGAACGAGTTTCGCGGTCCACATACCACGCCATATAGCTGTCTGAAACCTGCTGCATTGCTTCGAGCGGGATCATCGCGTACAATCGTGTTACAACCGATGGATCTGTGCCCATTATAGTATTTCCTCACCAATTCTTTTCCGCGCTGCGCGTGGCGCGCGGTAAAATATCTTTTCGTGAAGCCTGCGCGGTTTTGCTGAAGCAGCGCGCGGACTTTCAGTGATTTCATGCAGAAATTACTGTTTTATTTATGACCGGAATTTTGCTCCGGCTCTTTTGCTGCGTTATTTGCAAGAGCGTGAAGCGCATCTACCGGATTTTCGGGAACTTGCGCCGCGTATGAATTCAATCGAGACAGAACGTCGGAGGGTACCTGCGACGCCTGCGTGTTCGGGCGCGGTGTGTTTAAGCCTTTATCGCCGGCCAGATTCGCCGCTGAATTCTGCGCTGTATTTTGCTGCGGAATTTGAGAGCGAACTACCGGCTGGCGTAAGTGAGGGTCGGAGTCTCCCGCGCTTGCCCCAGCCGCAGCTCGCGGCGCATTTATGCCAAGTGTGTTGCCCCGCGAAGTATAATCTAACAGCGCGCTAACCAGCGGATTGCTGGTATCTGGCAAAGTTGTCGGGTGCGATGGCGCCATGCGCTGTACCCGTTCGCGTTCTTGTTCATGCTGCGCAATCTGTTCGCGTAAACTTCTGCCGCGTTCTTGATGCTGCAGCCACTGCTTGTATTTACCCATTCATATTCTCCTCTGATGAACCGCTATATCAGGTTAAGCGCCATGCTGCGCAAGGCACATTGCATCGATGTATACGGGTTCCGGAAAGGTTTGTGTTGATGGGGCAAGTATATCATGAAACAATTTTTGCGGCAATAGCTCTAGGTGAATTGGGTCCATATGGGCTACCAACCGAACAAACGCAAAAATTGTAACGATTTCAGGCGTCCCAGCGCGCAAAAATTGCCGAAGATAATATGCGGCCGGCCGATTCTTCACGAACGCCTAGCTCCCCAAAAACATAATTTTCTTTTTCTGATTTTGGCAGCGCGCCGCTTAGCGTGTTTCCCAGCGCCGCTGAAGAATAGCGCACGCTGTAGCTTGTTAGAAAAATACCTAAGGGATTAGGCGCAAGCACGCTTTGTATTGCTTCCAGCAGCAGAGGCAAACCGGTTTCAAATTTCCAAACCTCACCTTTAGGGCCGCGGCCAAACGCCGGAGGATCGAGGATAACCAAATCGTAGTGTGTTCCGCGGCGCGCCTCGCGGCGCACAAATTTTACAGCGTCATCCACCAGCCAGCGCACCGGCGCAGCAGCCAGCTTATTCAGCGCGGTGTTTTGCTTGGCCCATTCTATCGCTATCGGCGATGCGTCTACATGGGTAACCTTAGCGCCGCAGCGCGCCGCCACAACGGTTGCCGCGCCGGAATAGCCGAATAGATTTAATACATGCCGCTTTTCTGCGCCAACTGCCAGCTTCTGCATTATCCAATCCCATTGCGGCGCTTGTTCAGGAAATATCCCCGTATGTTTAAACGGAGAAAGCTTTGCGGCAAACGTAAAATCTTTCCATTGCACCGGCCAAAATTCCGGCATAGACGTTTTTTTGCTCCAACGCGCCGCTTTTTCTTCTTCTTCCAAGGATTCCGCCTGTTTACTATAGCGCGCATCGGCGTTCTGCCACAACGATTCATTGCCCCGGCAGGGCCATATTGCTTGCGGCTCGGGCCGAGCCAGCCGATACGAGCCAAAACGCTCCAATTTTTGTTCTGCGCCGGTATCTAACAGCGCATATTGGGACGTATTCCACGATGTGGCAAGATACATTTCAATAGTTTTATTCATGTGTTTTATAAAAGATAACGCAAAAATATGGGCGCCGCGCCAAATAACAACGCTACTTCAGCGCGGCAATATGCGCAGCCGCAGCCGCCAGCAATTTTTCTTTTTCAGCGCGCAAATCTCCGCGCAAAGTGCAGCCTGCAGCGCGCGGATGGCCGCCCCCGCTAAACAAAACAGTTATAGCAGTGGCGTCGCACATGTTCGTTGTGCGAACACTAACGCGAACAGAATTTTCATCGGTTTGGCGGAATAAAACTGCAATCTGAGCGCCGCGAACATCTACTAAGTAGGAGGGTATGCCATCGTCACCAGAACCGGGATGCAACCCGGCTTGCCCCCACATATCCATAGTTATTTCCGCCCAAACCAATTTTCCTCCGCAGTCTGCGTGTAGGGTATTCAATACAATCCCCAGCAGCCGCGCCGAAGCAAATTCGTGCAAACGATACATCGGTTTTACGATGCTTTGCGGTACCGCGCCGCGGCTAACCAGCAGCGACCCGGCCAGAAGCGTGCGCGCTGTAGTCGCGTCAAATTCAAAGGACCGTGTATCGGTAATAATGCCGGCCAGCAAGCATTGCGCGGCGTTTTTATTCAGCGGAAACTGCAACTGCTGAATCAGCAGTGTCAGCAATTCCGCTGTTGCCGCCGACTGTGGATCAATGATAATAACATCACCAAAACCTTGCGATGTAATATGATGATCGATATTTATAATTGGAATACCCTGCAATTGTGTGGCATATTTTGTAAATACATCGCCATAACGAGTTACGTCGCCGGCGTCTAGCGCAATAATTAAATCAATGGGCGTATTTGGCAGTTCAGTAACTACGGAAGCAAACCCCGGTAGAAATTCAGCGTAACCGGGATCCGGTTCATCCGGCATTAAAACAGCGCACGATTTGCCAAAATCTATTAAAACAAAAGCCAGCCCAAGCGCCGAACCAACAGCGTCTGGATCGGGGTGATAATGCCCCATCAGCAATATGCTGCCGGAACGCTGTATAAGGCGCAGGGCTTGTTCTGCCAGCGCAGTGTTTATATGGCGGGATAGTGCCTGTTCAAACGCCGAAGCCGGAATCATTCATCATCCTCCACAGTTTCAGCGCCGTTATTGCCATCACCGGAATCGGGGTTTACCTCGCGAATCAGCTGTAAAATATGCGCGCCTTCTGCGATAGAGTGATCTAATTTAAACAAAATATCGGGTGTATAGCGAATTTGCAGCCGCTGCGCTAGTTCGTGACGTAAAAAACCAACTCCATGCTCTAATGCTTTCATAGAGTCTTTTTGCGCATGTTCATCACCCAAAACGCTGATATAAACCTTTGCGTGCCGTAAATCAGCTGATAAATCGACACCGGTAACACTAACAAACCCCAATCGTGGATCTTGCATACGTGTGCGTATCAGGTCGCTTAATTCGTGGGCTATTGTTTCACTTAACTGTTCCTGTCTGTACCGCATTGTTAAAAGACCCCTCTTCATCCAGTTAGATGATATAATTTTGGCGCGCATACACATCGGCCATCGCGCTGTATATTGCAGATATAGCGCTATAAAAGCGCCATACCCATTTGTGGTTCCTAAATGAGCATACAACACATAAAATAACCGCAAGCACAGCAAGAAAAAGGGACAACTTATCTCCCTGATGTACCAAAGAGACAAACAAATCCTTTGCCGGCCGCGTTATCTATGCGACGCAAGCCTTATACATTCATTTTACACATGCCTTAATAATTTTTGCACAAAGAAACGCCGGCAAACAGCTAAACCAACGGCAAAATATTGCAAATTTCCCGCCAGAATAAGCGCGCCGCCGGCGTTTCAGCGCAAAACTTTACGTATACCAAACCTATACGCGAACTTTTACATGGGCTTCGATGATATCGCCTTCCTGCCAATCATTGAAATCTGCCAGAACAATGCCGCATTCAAACCCGGCGACGACTTCCTTAGCGTCATCTTTGCCGCGCCGAATCGATCCAATAGCTCCGGTATATATTTCTTTGGAGCTGCGGAAAATATGCGCAGTGGCCGAGCGAATAATTTTGCCTTCGGTAACTCTGCACCCTGCAATGACACTTTTGCCGGATTTAAAGAGCTGCAGCACTTCGGCTTTGCCTTCAACAACATCTTTATACACTGGTTCAAGCATGCCGGTAAGCGCGCTATTCAGATCGTCCAGCAGTTTATAAATAACATCATAGGTACGGATATCTACCTGATCGTTTTGCGCCAGCCGTGCAATAGTTGGGTCGGCCTTAATATTAAAGCCAATGACAATAGCGCTGGAAGCGGCAGCCAAGTGGATATCGCTTTCGGTAATATTGCCAACACCGTCATGTAAAATGCGCACCTTTAAGTTATCTGTGCCCACTTTAGCAATAGCGCTGCGCAAAGCATCCAAAGAACCTTGCACATCAGCTTTCAGCACGAGATCCAGCTCATGAATTTTACCTTGCTGCGCCCGGTGATACACCATATCTAAGGTCAGCGCGGCGGCATTCTGGCGTTCCTCAGTTTGGCGGCGCTGAATAATTTGCCGCGCGCTGCGTTCATCTGCCACAACATCAAAGCGGTCGCCTGCAGTGGCAACTTCGCTTAATCCAAGTATGCTAACAGGCGCGCTGGGTCCGGCAGTTCGGATGCGTTTGCCGTTATCATCAAACATTGCGCGAATTTTGCCGTAACTAACGCCGGTAACAATAATATCTCCGACTTTCAGTGTGCCATCTTGCACCAGCAAATTAGTAACCACACCAACGGATTTATCCAGTCGTGATTCAACCACTGCGCCAATTGCCTTCGCGTCGGCAGAGCCTTTTAATTCCAGCAAGTCGGCGACAAGCAGCGTCATTTCAAGTAATTTCTCTATTCCAACGCCTTTTTTCGCAGAAACCGGCACGCAAACAACATCGCCGCCAAATTCCTCAATCATCACGCCTTTATCCGCTAATTGCTGCTTCACATAGTCCGGGTTAGCGTTTGGCCTATCAATTTTGTTCAAGGCAATCACTATGGGAACTTGGGCGGCGCGAGCGTGATCTATTGCTTCCAGTGTTTGCGGCATAACGCCGTCATCCGCGGCCACTACAATAATAGCAATATCGGTAACCTTAGCGCCGCGCGCGCGCATTGCAGTAAACGCTTCGTGCCCGGGGGTATCTAAAAACGTTACAATTCTGCCATCGGCAGTGGAAACCTGATATGCGCCAATATGCTGGGTAATGCCGCCGGCCTCGCCCGCGGCCACCTTCGTTTTGCGAATTGCGTCTAACAGTGAAGTTTTGCCATGATCGACATGCCCCATAACCGTAACAACCGGCGGGCGTGTGCTGCGTTTTTCCTCAGGCTGGGCGTTGCTATATTGGCTGATTATATCATCCTTTGCCGCGCTGACAGATTCTTTTGCCGCTTCAGAAGGTGTAAATCCCAATTCTGTTGCAACACGCGAAGCCACATCATACGTAATGGTTTGGTTTACATTAGCAAACACACCAATACCTATCAACTTTTTAATAATTTCAGTAACCGGAATTTCCAGCAACTCCGCGAGATTTTGCACCATTATCTTTGATGGAAGCTCTATCGGGCCTGGTTCTTTTACGGCAACAGCAGCCGCATTCCGCGCTGCGGTTCGCCGGCTGATATCATGTTTAATATTATCTCGCTCAAGATCTTTTCGTTTTTCTTGAATCTGCTTTTTTGTCGCTATTGAACCGCGGTTATGAATAGCCCCTCCGGGCATTCCGCGAGAAAATCCGGTAACGGAATCTGTATCAGTGGCAGCTGGGGCGCCAAACGGCCGGCCTTGCCCGCCTCTGCCGAATCCACCTTGCCCGCCGGGTCCATGCGAAGGTCTGTTTCCACCAAAATGTCCCGGCTGACCACCGGATTGTGATGGTCTGTCGCCTCTTGGCGCGCCGAAACCACCGGATGAACGCGGTCCCGAAAAATTATTGTCACGCGGCTGACCCGTTCGCGTCCCCGAAAAATTATTGTCACGCGGCTGACCCGTTCGCGTCCCTGAAAAATTGTTGTCACGCGGCTGACCTGTTCGCGTCCCTGAAAAATTGTTATCACGCGGCTGACCTGTTCGCGGCCCTGAAAAATTGTTATCACGCGGCTGACCTGTTCGCGGCCCTGAAAAATTATTGTCACGCGGCTGGCCTGTTCGCGGCCCTGAGAAATTGTTGTCGCGCGGCTGACCCGTTCGCGGTCCTGAAAAATTGTTGTCGCGCGGCTGACCCATTCGCTGCCCCGAGAAATTATTATCGCGCGGACGATCGCTTCGCTGCCCCGAGAAATTATTATCGCGCGGACGATCGCTTCGCTGCCCCGAGAAATTATTATCGCGCGGACGATCGCTTCGCTGCCCCGAGAAATTATTATCGCGCGGACGATCGCTTCGCTGCCCCGAGAAATTATTATCGCGCGGCCGATCGCTTCGCTGCCCCGAGAAATTATTATCGCGCGGACGATCGCTTCGCTGCCCCGAGAAATTATTATCGCGCGGACGATCGCTTCGTTGCCCCGA
>JAJYBV010000094.1 GCA_021778805.1 Chloroflexota bacterium
CTTCGATGACCCGCGCGGCTCCCGCGAACCTTCAAGACCGCGCCGCGATGATTCCGATGATCCGCGCAGCTCCCGCGAGCCTTCAAGACCACGCCGCGACGATTTCGATGACCCGCGCAGTTCCCGTGACCCTTCAAGACCACGCCGCGATGATTTCGATGACCCGCGCAGTTCCCGTGACCCTTCACGCCCACGCCGCGATGACTTCGATGACCCACGCAGCGGCCGTGAGCCTTCAAGACCGCGCCGCGAAGACTTTGGGGATGACCGCATGCGTGATCCGCGCAGAAAAAGCTCTTCAGAATACGGCGGCCGGCGGTCAGAGTACAATCCCGATGAAACACTCGATGATCCGCGGCGCTCGATGCGTCGGCCACCGGAACATCGTTCTTCACGCAGGGATTCATTTGATGAATTTGATGACTTTCCACCACGCAAACGCCGCAGGTATGAAGATGATGATAACCCGGCCAGCAGACTGGTGCGCGCATTAACCGGCAGATCAAAAGCCGTGGCGGCGCCGACAGGAGCAGCTGCAGCAAATACTAAATCTGCCGGCAATTCACGAACCATTATTATTTTAGTAGTGCTGGGCTTGTTTGTTCTTGGAGCCGGAGCCGGATACTACAAAAACCGGCCGGTTTCCGTAGTCAGTCAAACTCCCACCAACTCTTCGCCTACGACGCAGCCTACCACCACCGCTAAACCTGCTCCTTCGGTGACGGCAACCCCTTAAAACGGTACTCCGAAGCGATAAAAACGCCAACTGCAATCAGCGCCGCGCCGGTAAAATATTCCGGCGTCAGGCGCTCGCGCAACAGCATTGCGCCAAGCACTCCGCCAACAATTGGCTGAACAAACAAATACAGCGAACCGGATGACGCGGATACATACTCAAAGCCTTTATTCCATAAATAAAACGCCACAGCGGTTGAAATAACTCCCAAATATACTATGCCAGCTATCAGCGCCGGCGAAAACGTCAACACGATTGGCGTTACAGAATACTGCCAAATTGCTATCGGCAAAGTAAAAACTGCGCCAAACAGCGAAGACCAGCCCGCAACTGTTAAAGAGGAATAGCGCTGCGTTAAAAAGCGGGATAACACGGTATACAGCGCCCATGTAACCGCCGCGGCAAACAAAATCATATCTCCCATTGCCGAATTTTGCGTATGGGAATGAATAGCAGGCAATCCAATAATTATCACCACCCCAGCAGCGGCGACCAACATACCCAGACTATTTTTTACAGTCAGATGCTCACGCAAAATAATCGCAGCAAATAATACTATCAGCAGCGGCGCGGAAGATGTTATTAAGGATCCATAGGTGGCGCCGGAAATAGCTGTTCCGATAAACTGCAGACCAATAGAACATGTATAACCAATAAAGCCAACAAGAGCCAGCAGTGGAATATGCCGCCACTGAACCCGCCATGTTTTTTGCCAGAAAAGAGGTATCGCTAAAGCCCAAAAACCTAGCAAAAAGCGCAGTTCCAGTAATATCCATGGCGGGATGATAACCAACACAGCCGCACTGACAACATACATACCACCCCAAATGGCCGCAGCGGTCATTAAAAGTAATGGGCCATACAAAGACTGAAAACGCGCGCGCATATTTTTAGCTCCGCCAAAATTGTGATGTATTCGTGATATTTTTACAAACTGTGTGATATATATGTGCCATTGATAGCATATGGTAATAGCAGCATATACCTGAGCATACGTAAAGCATAAAGCAGGAGGCGCCGGAGGCAGCAGGCTACCTGACGGGGTTGGGGGCTTCCCCGATTCCTCTTAGTTCTTTTTTAGGCTCAGGTTTCTAGAATGAAACACACATCAAAGGAAAAAGCGCATATGCAACTAGATAAATCACATGATGAAATTGTACACCAAACTTTATTAGCTCTTGCAAATATTGCGCTTAACATCGGAAAAGAACCCTATCATACGGTTGAAAACGCCGCAATGGAAGCGCTAAGGTGTGTGCAGCAAGTTTGCAACGCGCAGTATGGCGCTATATTTTTGGCCGATTCACGCAGTGAATTTATGCCCGCGTTGCCCATAGACGCTATTCCTGCGTCGCGGCTGCTTGCCCTTTCCAACATCAACCCAGATGAAGCGCGCGCGGCTTTCACCTTTGGCAGAACAATTGACACCGAAGAACATATTCGCACTTGGGCTACCTTGCGAGTTCCTGAAAATGAAAAAAACCGTGAATGGTATGGCAGTTTATTTCCTTGGCTGCTGTTAGGCTGGAAATTTTCTGAAGCGCCAACTTTTGAAAACGCCTGCCTGAAAATGATTATAAATCCACTCGGCGCAACAATCGCCGCCATCATGTCTATGGATTATATGCAAAAATTAGAAATAGCACTAGAATCTAAAACCGATGCCGTAAAAGATACCTTGCTGGCCTCCGTAAGCCATGAATTGCGCAGCCCTTTAGCAGCAATTAAAGGGTATACGCATACCCTCATGCGCTACGAAAAAAAAATTACTGCCGAAGAACGCAAAGATTTTCTGCGCGCAATTTCAGACGCCGGCGAAAAACTGGAACGATTGGTAAGTTTGCTGTTAGAATACGCCGAATTAGAATCTGACGCGAATAACTTTGAAAAATTCCCATTAAATATTACGCAAATTGTCGATGAATCAGTGCAAGCTGCCGAATTCAAAACAGTGGCGTTAGCCAATCCATTTATCTTTCACTTCTGTCCGCCGGTGGTTTATCCGCCACCAATTGTTGTCGGTGATTCTAGGCGCATGCGCGAAGTATTTGATAATATTATTGATAACGCGGTAAAATTCTCTCCGGAGGGCGGAGAAATTTCTATTGCCATGAAAATCATCGTCCCCGAAAAATCACGCGAAGATACTGCTTCTTCCATCGATAATTCTATGGTTGAAATTATCATTTCTGATAAGGGAATCGGCATTGATACGCAATACCTGAATAAAATTTTTGACCGGTTCTATAGAATAGATAACAGATTGATTCGAGAAACCAGCGGCATGGGTTTGGGGCTTGCAATTAGCAAAAAAATCGTTGAAAATCATAATGGGACTATTTGGGCTGAAAGCGACTCCGTAAATGGCAGCGCATTTCATATTTTGCTGCCCCTTGGCGCAAATTTTCCGGATGATTGAGTTTTTAGCTTCTCTGCGGCATTTGCGCTATTGGTATTCAGGAGCGCTTTTGCTTCATCCTGTTTCGTAACCGCGCTGTTCAACGTGGCTTTGGAAAATTCCTCCGACACACGCAAACATCGCGGCCATTGCAATAAATCTGCGCGGAAAACCATATAAAAACCTATTCATAATACAGCTTCACATAGATTGAAAGGGAACTACTTCAATGCCTGCTAAAAAAATTACCGTTCTTGTCGCGGATGACGACCCCCAGCTTTTACGTTTGGTATCGCGGAATTTTCAGCTGGAAGGCTACTCCGTTCTTACGGCAAATAATGGCCAAGAAGCATTAAATACGATTCACAGCGAATCTCCGGATATTGCGCTGCTGGATGTGATGATGCCTAAAATGGATGGGTTTACCGTCTGCGAAGAGGCGCGTAAATTTACTGCTATGCCAATTATCATTCTGACCGCGCGCGGCCAGGACCACGATAAAATCCGCGGGCTGGATCTCGGCGCAGATGATTACTTAACCAAACCATTCAGTGTTGAAGAATTGATGGCGCGGGTACGCGCGGTGCTGCGGCGCTCACAAATGACACAAGTAGAGGTGAAGCAAGGGCTTAACCCGGTTATCACTGTTGGCGAAATGAAAATTGACTTGGCGCAGCACCAGGTTTTGTTGAAAGATCAACTCATTGCGCTAACACCAATCGAATTTAGGCTGCTTACCTATTTGGCGCAAAACGCCGGCCGTGTGGTGACTCAAGATATGCTTTTGGAACATGTGTGGGGATCAGAATACAGCGGAGAAAGCCACCTGTTGCAGGTAAATATAAACCGGCTGCGGCATAAACTGGAACCGGATGAGGAAAATTCAAACTATATCCATACGAAAATGGGCGTAGGGTATATTATGCCGGTTGTTCCCGGTGAAGAAATCTAGTTTTTGCGCTGTTCCTGCTGTACAAGTGGCTATCACTCAGGCGCCGGATATGTATATACCGGATTTTTTTGCTCAATAGTACTGCTTTTTGCAGAATACGCCACATTTCTTCCACACTAAAATCGCCGGCAGGCTCATTTTAGAAAGATTCAGGCTGTACTGTATTCATGGAAACTGTTATTCTTGGCGCCGGCGCAACCGGTTTAGTTTTAGCGTTGCGCCGGTCTTTACGAGGCGACCACGTTACCCTGATTGAGAAGGAAACATTGCCCGGCGGGCTTGCCGCAGGTTTTGAAGTTGAAGGAACTTGGCTGGAAAAATTTTATCATCACATTTTTACCAGTGATAAGGCCATTATTCAATTAATATCCGATCTTGGGCTGGGTGATAAGCTGGAATGGTTCTCACCTGTCACCGCGTCTATGGTCAAAGACTCAATCTATCGGCTCGACTCTGCATTATCTGTTTTGCAATTTCCCCCTATTTCAATTATCAACCGGCTGCGCATGGGCGCCGCAATCGCCGCTTTAAAATTGACAGCTAATAACGCCTATTACGAGAAAACAACCGCCGAAGCTTGGCTGAATCGCTGGATGGGCCGCGCCGCCGCAGATTCTGTTTGGAACCCTTTGCTCCGCGGCAAATTCGGTGATTATGCGCCGGAAGTTTCCTTGGCATGGTTCTGGGCGCGGGTGCACGATCGCTCCGCTAAATTAGGCTATGTACGGGGTGGTTTTCAATTGGTGTATAACCGTTTGGAACAAGTTATTCAGGCAATGGGAACCAAAATAGAATATCAAACCACCGCGCAGAAAATTCGTGAGGGGAAAAATAAAAAACTGATAATTGAAACATCAAAAGGAACCATCACTGCAGATAAAGTTATATCAACACTCTCCACAGCCATAACATTACAGTTGCTTCCCACACTGCCGGCCTTTCACCGAAAATACGCGGCAGTCAACGCATTAGGCGCTCACTGCCTGATATTGGCGCTGCAGCAGAAAGTTCTGCCAAACTCCATTTACTGGCTGAATATCACCGACACATCTATGCCGTTTCTCGCGGCAGTAGAGCACACAAACATGGTTCCCGCAAATGATTATAAGGGCAGCGTTTTGCTTTATTTAGGAAATTATTTGCCGATGGAGCACCCCATCATGCATATGGATAAAGAAGAAATACTTAAGCTGTATTTGCCGGCTTTGCAGCGCATAAATCCCGCAATTGATTCTTCGTGGATTCGGCAAAGCTGGAGTTTTGCAGCGCCATTTGCGCAGCCGGTAGTTACCTGCTCATTTAAAAATCAGATACCGCCGCATAAAACCCCAATTAAAAATGTTTTTTTAGCCAATATGTTTCAGGTATACCCGCATGATCGCGGCCAAAATTATGCCATAGCAATGGCTGATACAGTTGCAAATATGCTGGATTAATCACACAGATTAATCCAGTTCCTCATCTTCCGCTTCCGGTTCGCCTAAAATGCCTTTGCGCAGCACATCCAGCGAAAGCAAGGCGCATTTCTGCCGCGCCGGGCCAATATCGGGGCCAATCATCTCTAAAATATCATCGCGGCTGATCTGCCGGAGTTCTTCGGGAGTTTTGCCCAGCATCATATCGGTGAGAATCGAAGCTGCGGCTTGGCTGATGGCGCAGCCGTTTCCGTTAAATCGGACATCGGCAACTTTGCCGTCTTGAAATTGAACCCCCATTTGAATACGATCGCCGCAAAGCGGATTTGAATAAGCGGCGTATTTATCCGGCTGAAGTAAATCGCCCTTATTATGTGGAGAACGATAATGCTCTAAAATATATTCTCGATATAAATCATCAATTGCCATGTTACCAACTCCCAAGAGTTATTTTTAAGAATTATAAATTGTATAACTATCCCAATACGGGGATTTTTTAGACTGCAAAGGCATCTATCAGAATCCGGCGCAGTCCACAGCCATATTCAGCGTTCGGCCGGCGCCAAAAAGTCGCAAGCGCTAAAATACCGCATGCGCTTTCTTCAAACTTTCAATCAGCGCATCTATTTCATTGGATGTTGTATACACATATCCACTGGCGCGTGCAGTTGCCGGAATATTAAAGCGTTCCATCAGCGGCTGCGCGCAGTGATGTCCGGCGCGCACTGCAATGCCGTCTCGGTCTAGCAATGTTGCGGCGTCGTGCGGGTGCAAACCGTCAATGGTAAACGAAATTGCGGCTCCGCGATCTTCCGCCGAAGCAGGGCCGATAACATGCGCCCAAGGAAGTTCGCTTAAACGGTTCAGCGCATATTTGGTAATTGCGTGGTCATGTTCCGCAACGCGCGTCATTTGCAGGCGCTGTAAATACAGTATTGCGGCTTCTAAGCCAATTACCTCGGCAATAGCCGGTGTGCCCGCTTCAAATTTCCACGGCAGTTCAGCGGTGGAAAAAGATTGCAAATGCACTTCATGAATCATATCGCCGCCGCCTAAAAATGGCGGCATTTCCTCTAACAGTGCGCGTTTGCCATACAAAACACCAATGCCGGTTGGCCCCAGCATTTTATGTCCCGAAAAAGCCAGAAAATCACAATCCAAATCCCGAACGTCTGTTGGGTAATGCGCCGTAAACTGAGCGCCATCGCACAACACCACTGCGCCGGCAGAATGGGCCGCAGCAATCATTTCTTTTGCGGGCGGAATAACTCCCAAAACATTCGACATCAGCGAGAAGGAAATCAATTTCGGGGCATGTTCGCATACCAAGCGATAATATGCTTCTATATCCAAGCGGCCTTCATCAGTAACAGGGGTATACACTAATTTTGCCCCGCTGCGCTGCGCTAACATCTGCCAAGGCACAATATTACTATGGTGCTCCATTTCGGTCAGCAAAATCACATCACCGGAATGAATATTTTGCAATCCCCATGTTTGGGCGATTAAATTTAACCCCTCGGTAGTATTGCGGGTATAAATAATTTCCTTTGCAGAGCGCGCATGAATAAATTTAGCAATGGTTATACGCGCATTTTCATAGCTTGCGCTTGCCTGTTCACTTAAAAAATAGGCGCCGCGATGCACATTAGCGTGGCTGGTTTCATAGTAGCGCGACATCGCGTCTATTACTTCGTGTGGTTTTTGCGAAGACGCCGCGCTATCCAAAAACACCAATGGAACGCCGCGAATTGTCTGCGCCAATATAGGAAAATCTTCCCGCGGAGCTAATGAAGCAATATGAGCAGCGGATACTTTACGAACAGCCATAACCGACTCCTGTAATATCTGATTATCTTACTCAAGTATACAATATTCTATCGTCAAATGGAACCAGATTTCTCACAATATCGTTAGCTCTTCGGCGCTAAATTACAAAATTATTGCATTAGTCGCGGGAAAATGCGGCAAAATTGCGCATAACACAACGACTCCGGCGAATCTTTAAACAGCTCTATAACTTCGTTTATTTTAATCATTCATAAAATGAACGTCTGCCGCTGCTATCGTTCCTGCTTTTCTACCGGGAGCCGTTTGGAAAGACCAATATAAATTTGTGTGCGCAATCACCTGTTCCGGCGGTGGCGCCCCCCATGCTGAAAAATCTTCTGTTGTATGCGCATCTTTAATCAGAAAGGTATCGTATCCCCGAACCAACGCGCCGTGAATTGTTGAACGGATACAAGCGTCGGTTTGCGCGCCGGCAATAAATAAACGCCCAACATTCCGGCCAGCTAATACCGCTTCCAATTCAGTATCTTCAAATGCGTCCCCAAAATGCTTTTCTACCAAAGCTTCTGTTTCAAAACGCTGTAATTCAGGCGCTAATTGCCATTCATTGCTTTCTCGTACAAGCTCATCATCCGAATGCTGAATCCATATAACTTGAGTTTTCGCTTGACGGGCTTTATCCAGCAAAGTTTTAATAGTTGCAAGTATAGCGTCTCTTTGATATGCTGCCGCAACTACCCCAACCTGAACATCAATAATAATCAGCGCGGAGTGAGGTCTGTTCGCTATTGTTGGCATATATTCGCCTACTTTCTGAACTTATTTTCATACAATTGTTCTTATTTGATTATACGTCCTAAATGTTTCAGTTTTCAAGACCAATTTGCAATTAAAGGTTTGTTTTTCTTGTTTACAGAAAACCAATCTTATGTTATACTTGTCTGGCAGGCGCAAAAGCGCGCTGCACAGCAAGCAGTGTAGTATGAAGGAGAGTGGATATGCTGAACAGAAGGATGTCGATGGCGGGGCTAATCCGCAAGCATTTGCAAATGCACACGGCGCAGCGAGTAGTTGAAATGTATGTGACCGGTGAATCGTATACTTCGCTTTTAGAAAACATGACACCTGAAATGCGGCTGATGGTTGAAGGAATATTGCGCGCCGCCGCAGAATCGTGGAGCGCCGCGGCGGCTATGCAGGAAGAACAAGAACACGGCAATACGCTTTGGCTGCAATAAAACGGCGCATCAAACTGCGGCCGCGATATACAGCGGCGCGGTAATTTTGATGGTTGTTCCTTTTCCGCTATGTGATTCAATAAAAAAGTCACCGTTAATTAAGGCAATGCGTTCACGCATGCCAATAATTCCCAAGCCGCGATCTTGCGTCGGGGAGCGATTCAACGCGCTAAGATCGAATCCTTGGCCATTATCTTGAATGGTAATATTTGCGGTATTCTGCTCTTCTTTGAAAGTAACCGCAACTTTAGCGGCGTGCGCATGTTTCATTACATTGGTTAACGCTTCCTGCACAATGCGATATAAGGCGGTTTCAATTTCACTGGAATATCTGTCTTTTACGCCATGCGCAGCAAGCTCTACGCTAATGCCGGTTTTTTGCTGGTATTCCCGAATATATTGACGCAGCGCGGGAATCAGGCCAAGGTCATCCAAAGCGCTGGGGCGCAGATCGATGCTCATATTCCGAATAGCGCGCAGCACCCCATGGGCAATATTGCGCGCTTCAGCCATTTGCGCGCGCTGCGGCTCTTCAGTCATTACATTTTCAATCATAGCCAAGGAAATTAACAGTGATGATAGCGCTTGCCCGGTTTCATCGTGCAATTCGCGCGCTATGCGTTTGCGTTCTTCTTCCTGCGCCTGTAGAATCTGGGCAGCGCGCGACCGCGACAACTCATCAACTTTATTGATCATATGATTAAAGGTGGCGGCAAGTTCATCGGCGTCGGGATCGTAACCGGTAATTGGCGCGCGCAAATTCATATTTCCCTTTTCTACAAGCCGCATAGTGTCGCGCAAGCGCGTTAAGGGCAGGAATGCGATTTTTAAAAGCACAAAATTGACAATAATGCTTAAAAATAAACCGGTGACAGTAAATCCGACTAAAACTGGCGCCAAATTCGGGTCCCTTGTTTGTGTTACCAAAGCAGTGCCTAAAAATGCTCCGGCAAGTATAAAAATACAGTTAGCAATCAGCACACGATACAGCACCGGCACCGCCAAAAAATCTCCGTGCGAGGCAGCGTTTATCCACACCCAAACTTGCGGTTTTGCGTCTTCTAATATTTCTTCCACATTCGCAGATGATTGTTTTATCATATATTGCTACTTTCCGGCGCTTCGGCGCAATAGAAGCTTGCCACCGCGCACAGTTGCGCTGCGCGGCATGCGCTTGTTGACCATTGCGCTGTCTATTTGCCAAAGACATAAATACATGTTATTCTAATAACAATTAGTCAGATTTTCACTTGCCGCCAACAGGAATTATTGTCCATGCACAAATTTACTGAATGGCAATATCGGTGAAAATACCAATACTACTATTATAGTCTATAAAGTTCCGGAAAGCGCAGATCATTGATGGAAACAGCTTTACACTCATATCAAATCAGTTCGGAAGCCGGCGCAAAAGTGATCGCCGCGGTACCCGGCCCCGACAAAGTTACAGGAATTTATGTGGATTCCAATAATACCGCCATGTTCGTCTCCGTACCGGCGCGCTATGCCGAGCAAGCTCACATAGCCACAGTCGCCAGCGCCGGCTCCGGAGCGCAGCTCTTAACCAATAAAACCACCATAGCGGCAGGCAGCAAAACATTTGGCGCGCTTACTCACGTGTGGATATCGCTGGCCTCCAAATCAATTGAAAAAATTGCGTTTCGCGCCGGCTCTGTGGAAAGAATCGCCAACGCAGAAAGCATTTCCGGGATAACCGCAAAACACATTACCCTTTCGCTTGCGCCAGACGCTGTTGCCGCGTTGCCCCTGTACCGCGATGACAAAGACTTGCTGCGTGAAATCAACCAAACACTCAACGCCATTTTGCTCGATCCGCGAGTTCGGCACGATGTGCATGTTTCGGTAGAGAATGGCGAGGTTGATTTATCGGGAATTGTCAGCATTGCTGATTCAAAAGAAAAAGCAGTCCGCGGCGTTGAAGCTATCCAAGGCGTTATAAAAGTTCGCGCAGATATTATTGTTACTGAATCGCTGGCAGACCAAGTAATGCGAGAAATCAACACCCTGATTGAAAAAGGCGCGTTGGGCGAAAATCCGGAAGTAGATGTTTTATCAGAACATCAAATCATCTACCTAATGGGCGAGGTAGATTCACCGGAGAAAAGCGCCGCAGCAGAGGCTGCCGCAGTTGGTGTAAATGGCGCACGGGTAGTGGTTAATAATCTGCAAACTCGCAAAGCTGAAAACACTACGCGAGCAGATCCAACTTCTCCTAAAACACGCACAAAATAGCACATAGCCAGTCCACAAAAAACCAAGGATACGTAAGGGGCGGTAGCCCCTTACGCGGGGATTGGGGTGTCCCCAAAATTATTAATAAAAACCATATTCGCAAAACAATATTGGTAGCCGAGTAGCAAGGGCGACCGCAAGGGTCGCCCCTACCGGATTGCATGGCCTCAATGTGTACCGTGCAGTGTATGGTTTCAAACAAACGATATGGGGTGACGCTTGGGTTTCGG
>JAJYBV010000095.1 GCA_021778805.1 Chloroflexota bacterium
TCCCCAAACACCTATTTTATATACAAATAAAACACTGCACGGTACACATGAGGCCATGCAATCCGGTAGGGGCGACCCTTGCGGTCGCCCTTGCTGCCTGACTTTCAATGCCGTGCTGTATCTTTTGCTTTATGGAGACCTTGTCAAAACCCCCTGAGTAGTTACAAATAAGTAATGTTGAAGATACAGGAAATTGTACGTGCATGTTTTCGCAATTCTTTGATTTTTTCCCTTTGCAGGAAGATGCCCCTTTGCAATATTTATTCCGCCCGGCGCAAGACACGCCGGAAGGCGGCAGCCCAATGCTCTTTTTGTTGCATGGGCTGGGCAGTAATGAAGAAGATTTATTTGCCTTTAGTGAATATATCGATTCTCATTGCGCAGTTGTCAGTTTGCGGGCTCCGCATCAATATCATTTAGGTGGCTATACGTGGTTTGATGTGGTTATTACGCAAGGTGATTTTCAGGTTAATCTTGATGAAGTTGATGTCAATTTAAATAAACTTTTTAAGTGCATTTATGAGCTGATTGAAAAATACTCCGGCGATAAGCAGCGCATTTTTATCGGTGGATTCAGCCAAGGAGCCGTTATGGCTTTATTAGCAGGAATGAATGAGCCACAAACATTTGCGGGTGTGCTTTCGCTCAGCGGGCGGCTGAACCCCGATATGAAGGATTTCTTTGCCGAACCCTCCCGGTTTACAAACTTTCCGATATTTATGCAGCACGGCATATATGATACAACAATCCCCATTGAGGCCGGCAGAAATACGAGGGATATGTTAAAGACTTATTCTACAGATTTGGCGTATCATGAATATGAGATGGGACATGAAGTTACATCGGAAAGTTTAACAGATATGCTTGCTTGGCTTAATAATAAATTAACCACTGCAGATGAAAGTGAAATCGACAGATAACCCGCGTTTTTGCAATGCTATTTTCAAAATGGCGCTGCGGCAAACTACGCAAACCATACTTTATTATTAAGGATTAGCGCATTTCATGGATATAACACGAATATCTACCGCTTTAGAACCGGAACTGCTCATAAAATATGAGACATTAAAAGATATCATTGCCGAATACGGATCGCTTTTAGTAGCATTTTCCGGCGGAGTAGATAGCGCATTATTGCTGAAAGTAGCAACAGATGTGCTGGGCAGCCGCTGTTTGGGCGCGCTGGCGTTATCCCCAACTTATGATGCAGAGGAAAGTTCAGCGGCGTTATTAACTGCGCATGAAATTGGCGCCACGGTTATTACAACTTTCTCTACCGAAATGGAAAATGCGCAGTATACCGCGAATACGCCCGAACGCTGCTATTTTTGCAAAGAAGATTTGTTTCAGCATTTAGAGCCTATTGCGCGTGAACACGGCCTAAGCGCCATTGCCTATGGCGTTAATAGCAGCGATATGGGAGATTATCGGCCAGGGCAGCGTTCCGCTAAAGAAAGAGGCATTAAAACCCCGCTTTTAGACGCTGGTTTTACAAAAGATGATATCCGCGCCTTAGCAAAATTTTTGGATCTTTCCGTTTGGGATAAACCATCGCTGGCGTGTTTTTCTTCGCGCGTTCCCTATGGCTCCGTTATTCGCACAGAAATGCTGCAGCAAATCAGCGCCGCCGAAAGATTTTTGCGATCGCTGGGCTTTACTCAGGTTCGGGTGCGTCATCACGACACTATCGCGCGGATTGAAGTTCCCGAAGACGCTATTGCGCGCATGCTGGAGCCGGAAACACGCCACGCTGTTGAATCTAAATTGCGTTCGCTGGGGTATGCATATGTAACTCTCGATTTGCGCGGCTACCGAACCGGCAGTATGAACGAAACGTTAAACCCATCATCCAAATAAGAAAGTTAGTTATTGCAACACATGAAAAATAAAAACACCTCCACAGAAAATGATATTGATGTCGAAACAATAAAACAGGCAGTTGTACAGATTATTGCGGCGATCGGTGAAGATCCCAAACGCGAGGGCATTGCAGAAACTCCGCGCCGGATTGCCGAAATGTACGCCGAAATTTTTTCCGGATTGAAGCAAGATCCGCGTGATGTGCTGCAAGTCACTTTTGATGAACATCATAAAGAAATGGTGATTGTAAAAGATATTCCGTTTTATTCGATGTGCGAACACCATTTTGCGCCATTTTTTGGTATGGCGCACGTTGGATATGTTCCAAACGGCAGAATAGTTGGCATAAGTAAATTAGCCCGCGCTACAGAGATTTTGGCGCGCCGCCCGCAAGTGCAGGAACGAATGACTTCACAATTGGCCGACGCCATTATGGAGTCTTTAAATCCCGATGGTGTGGGCGTGGTTATCGAAGCAGAACATTTATGCATGACGATGCGCGGCATTAAAAAACCGGGCAGCAGAACTGTTACTAGCGCTATGCGCGGCATTTTTGACAATGTGGCTACCCGCGCCGAATTTTTATCGCTGATCCACACTTCGCACTAATGTATGATCTGCGGCAAAAGCAATGAAGAGGGTTGGTATGGCAAGCATAGAATCTATTGATATACCCGCGGCGCATGGCAGGCTTGAAGCTTTGCTGCGTTTGCCGGATGACGCCAATGAAGCGTGCGCTTGGGCATCGGTTATCTGTCATCCGCACCCGCTGGGTCAGGGAACAATGCATAATAAAGTCGTGTTTACCTTGGCTAAAGCAATTAGTAACGCCGGCGCGCCGGCGCTACGGTTTAATTTTCGCGGTGTGGGCCGTAGCACCGGTGTGTATGATGAGGGCGCCGGTGAAAGTGAAGATGTAGAAACCGCAATTGCATGGCTTGGTCAACGGTTTCCGCGCGCCGGTATTATAGTAGCAGGGTTTTCGTTTGGCGCATGGGTGGGTTTGCCGGTGGGTTGCCGTAACAGCCGCATTCATGCGCTGATTGGGGCAGGTGTGCCCACAGGAACATTGCCCATGGCCCCGCTGGACACATGCGCAAAACCAAAATTTATTGTACAGGGCAGCCGCGATGAATATGGGCCGCCGGAACCGCTGGCGCTTTGGTTTCAGGGGGTATCCGAACCCAAAAGCTTATTGATAATTCCCGATGAATCACATTTTTTTCAGCGCTCTCTTCCTATTTTAGAATCCGCCGTTCTGCAATGGGTTCAAGATTTAATGGCAGCCGGCGCTGATTAATGCTTTTCTTGTTATATGCGCCGGCAGCGCATATACTACATTCGGCGCCAGATTTGGTGGCGGCGCTGCATTATTTTTAGTAACTACTCATGGGATAGTGACAAGAACCATAAAAAGGGACAAGGTACACAGAACGCAAAAGATCCGATGTTTGCAAGCGCGAACGCAAAACGAACACCACATGATTCATCATGCGGCTTGTTCCCCACCTCCGCCTATGCGTACCGCGTGGTGTTTTTTTTGCTGAATAAAATTGTTTTGGGGATATCCCAAACCTTGGGCAATTATCTGCCGCTTCTTGCGTATCCCGAATTTTGGGCTATACACCCCTGAGCAGTTATTCATTTTTTATGATAAAGGAAATGGATCCGGCTATGCGTTCGGAGCAATTTTTAACCGCATCGCTGCGCGCAGAACAACATGGGCTGTTTGCGGCAGAAATGCTGGCGGCGGCAATTCAAGCGGCAGACCCCGCGGAAGCTGTTCGGCAAAATTTTTTTGTGCGTGATGATATGATAACTGCGGGTGATTTCAGTGTTCGTTTGCAGGATATACATCGGGTTTTTGTTGTTGGCGCCGGCAAGGCCGGATATCCAATGGCGCAGGCAGTATACAGCCTGCTGGGCAATAAAATTGCCGCAGGAATTGTATTAGTAAAATATGGTCACGCGCCGGCGCAATCTGTTGGCCCGATTGCAATTATAGAGGCCGGTCACCCCAATCCGGATGAAAATGGCGCAAACGGAGCCGCGCGTATGGCGGCGCTGCTGGAAGAAGCCGGCCCCAATGATTTAGTTATTGCGGTCATTTCCGGAGGAGGTTCAGCGCTGCTAACTGCTCCGGCCGCTGGTGTTTCGCTGGCAGATCTGCAGGAGATGACGAAGGTATTGCTGGCGTGCGGCGCGCCGATTCATGAAATCAATTGTTTGCGCAAACACACCGAAACCTTGAAGGGCGGAGGTCTTGCTTTAAAAGCCAGCCCTGCGCAAGTGATTTCACTGATATTATCAGATGTTGTTGGCAATCCGCTGGAAAGCATAGCTTCGGGGCCAACTGCGCCCGATTCTACTACATTTGCAAACGCGCTGGAGACATTAGACACTTACGCGATTTCCGCGGCGGTTCCGGCGGCAATTCTGCAGCGTTTACGCGCCGGCGCGGATGGGTTATTGCCGGAAACTCCCCGAAGTGATAATGAATTGTTTCGCAGCGTGCATAATGTGATTGCCGGCAGTAATAGGCAAGCCGCTTTAGCTGCCTTAGCCTATGCCGAAAGCAAAGGTATGCATACTCTTTTACTTACTACATGGCTGCAAGGCGAAGCCAAAGAAGCCGGACATGTTCTTGGAGCAATTGCGCATGAAATTGCGCGCTATGATTCGCCTGTTCATCGGCCGTGTGTCATTGCAGTTGGCGGAGAAACAACGGTTACCATCCGTGGCAGCGGCCTTGGCGGCAGAAATCAGGAAATGGCGCTGAGCTTGGTAGAGGATATAGCTGGATTATCTGACTGTATGGTTATTGCCTTTGCCACAGATGGCACAGATGGCCCTACCGACGCTGCCGGCGCCGTTGTTACAGGTAAAACATCCGCAGCCGCGCAGCGCTTGGGATTGATTCCTGCAGAATATTTGCGGCAAAATAATTCCTATGCGTTTTTTGCCGCGCTGCAAGATCTGCTGCTACCGGGACCAACCCAAACGAATGTAAATGATTTAGCTTTTATCATTATGCGTTAACATCTGGCGTTTGCAATTATACGCGGCGCGTTGCGGCGTTATGAAAAACCTGAGACTAAAAGAGGGATCGGGGTACATTCCCGATCCCGTCAGGAGGCATGCTGCCCCTTGCTTTATGCTCTTGCCTGAAACAATTCTATTTCCGCCACATGAAGCGCGGCGATAATTGCCGACAATATGACCCGCGGCGCGGAATAGAGCGTTTTATCTACCCATAATTCAGGTAAATCTTCTGCGTGAAAAGCAGTGGTAATATGCGACCAAAGATAGCTTATACCGGATCGCATAGCGTGCAGCCGCGCTTTGCGTGCGGATCCGCCGGAAAGAAACTTTAGATCGGATAACGCTAAAATCGCGTATGCGGTCTCTTCCGCAGTAGAAGCAAACTCGCCCCAACCGCCATCCGGGCGCTGCTGTTTTAACAGCCAATTCAGTGCGTTATTCAGTTCAGGTAATGCAGCGGCCACTTGTGACCGAACAATTGCCCCGACACAAGAATAGGTGGCATACAATGAACTGATATGCCATTTATCACGCCAAACGCCACGTTCGTCCCGCGTATCCAGCAAATATTGCACAATAGTATGCACAAGCTGGCTATATTGCCCATGTGCTGCATCGCTGCCGGAAAGAAGCACGGCATCTAACGCATGGGCATTAGCGCTGGATGAAGCCGATCGTTCACCGATATAACTGACAAAACTATTGCCGGATAAAAAACGCAGCAATGTGTCTATCGGCTTTGGCGCGCCGGTTGCCGCTAACACTGCCAGAACCATTGCGGTATCATCTGAATCTGCCGGCAGACCTTTAAGCCGAGAGAAACTTGCGCCGTTTTCGGTAACGCTTTGTTCCAGCCATCGTAAAATTTTCGCGGCCGCTGGGTCTTTATGTACAATATCGATGCCGGCGGCATGCAGATGAAAAAGACTCCAGGAAAGCTCAAAAGCGTCTGATGGGTGTGAGGCCGGAACAGAGGCTCCATCGGGGCCGGCGCTTCGATTCAGCATCCGCCGAATCCACGATTCAGCTTTTTCATCCCATTCTTGGCTAAATAGAAGAACAGCCGCGGTAGACGCCGCAGAGTTGCCATAGCCGCCATATTCGCCTTGCAGCGGTTTTACGCGACTGAAATCAATACTTTCGCCCAGCGCTTCAAACGCATGGCTGATGTTTGAGACGCCGCTATAAACATATTCCATCGGCAGCCGGTTAAATTTCTCGGCTATCCGCGCCTGCATCAGGTTCATTCCGTCGATATTCAAATTACATCCGAGCAATTTTTGTTGTTTATCAAGCGCAACAATAATAAATTCATATAATGGCGTATCAATATCATCTGCGCGCCACCGGTTAAAAATGGTTTGCAGCGCTGTTTCGGCTTTTGATAAACTTGAGGAGTCTGTTTCTGAATAAGGCTCGTTATATTTTAATGCAGTAAATGCCGCCAATGAAGGTAAAACATTATATGGGTAGGCAGGTCCCCATGATCCATCGGGGTTTTGGCGGCTGAGCACCCAGGAAAGCGCTTCGGGGAATAGCGGCTGTGCAGGCTCAGCAGGATTGCGCAGCATGGCTACCCAAGCCGTTTCATAAATGGATGGGCTGATATACCCGCCGCCAAATTGTTCATCAATATCGTCAGCCATTTCCTGCAGCAATCTTTTACTAAGCTGTTCTAATACTCTTTGGCGGGAATTAAACTGCGCGGTTTCGCTTTCCATCGTTCGAACGGAGCGAAAATGCTCTGCCAATGGAATAGATCGCAATAACTGTTTCATGTCATCTCCTTTATTTTTATAGATATCTCAAAATAAGATATCCGGAATCCAATAGGTTTCCGATTCATCTCTATCGATCTTCCCTGAATCGATGTTAGATAAAAATAAAAACAAAAGGAGCGTTACTCCATCAACGCTGCGGTATAAATTTTCTACCGCTGGGATAAGTAATTTTAAGCTGTTGAATAAATAAAATCAGCTATGATTTCTGTCCGGCTTCGGCGCCGGCAATAATTTGCAAATTTGCTGAATCTTCTGGAGGAACAGGCAATAAAACGTGAAACGTCGATCCTTCTTTGTTTACTCCGGAACTTTCAACCCAAATAGATCCGCCGGAAGCTTCTACGATAGTTTTGCTGATAAACAACCCTAATCCGTTGCCTACAATATTCGAGGCAAGGTCCCTAGGCAGGCGCACAAACCGGTTAAACAGCAACGGAATTTGATCTTTAGGAATACCCATGCCATAATCCTTTACTGTTAGTTCAATCATTCTATGGGTTTCGGTTTTATTGCGTAAAAACGCAACACTTACGGATTGAGTTACATCGGTTATTTTGGCGTCCACTTCAATTGGGCTGCCTTGTGGAGAATATTTTATGGCGTTTGAAAGCAGATTGACGATTACTTGTCCTAAACGAACTTTATCTGCCCAAACATATAACGCTTTATCAATATGAATATGTAAGTCACGCGGCGCCTGTTTTGTGGTAGAAGACCCCAACAAAGAAATGCTTTCTTCTACAATAGCCCTTAATTGCAGGGGCGCAAGCTCTATATTTTTTATTTCCGAGTCAATGCGGCGTGCGCTTAAAATACTTTCAACAAGATCTGCCAACCGGTTGCCAATAGTATAGGAATGCTCTATTGCCGAATAGATATTTTCCGGAGACATATGCTCATATTCTTGATAGACTGTTTGCAAATACATTTGCATTGCCATAATGGGTGAACGCAATTCATGGTTTACGCTGGAAATAAATTGATCTTTCAATTCCTCCAACTGTTTCGATCGTTCGTAAGCATACCCTAACGATCCTAAATTTTGGCGGTAACTACTACGTAAAACCCACATAATTGCGGTAAATATAACCTGATATACGACTAATGAAATCAGAGTTAAAAAATATACTCCGGGATCTTTAGATAAACTGACAATACTTTGGGAATGGTGCCCGGCAAAGATAAAAATTACGATGGTTGCAATAATCGAAATTGATGAAACTGCCGGCAATAATATTTGGCTAGCTAGCGCACCGGTTAAAATAATCATCAAGGTAAAGGCGGCAAAATCGGTAATAGCAAAGGTATCGATACCTTGGTTAAATGTCCAAATTATCTGAATTAAAATCGAGGCAGCAAATCCCGTAGTTAGAATAATATTGACAGAGAGATCGAGTTTTCCCTTTAAACCCAGCCAATATCCATAGCCAATAATGCAAACGGTTAAAAACAATACGATAAGTATTTCATTAATGACTCCGGAAACACTTCTGTTTGCAATATCTATTGCGCCAAATATCAAAGCGGCAATAATTGACGCAACAAAAAAAATCGGAGAGATGATATCGTGAAGCTGTTTTTCGAGAATTCGTATATAGTTGGTGTATATCTCTCTGCGAGACGCTAAACCGGCAACCGGTTCATCATTAGTTGGCGCAGTAAAATATCTCATTCTTTCTCCTGTATTTCCAAATACTGTGTATGAAATTTCCTGCCAATTCCAGATACGAATAAAACAATTACGTGATTGCACGTCGGCTATAGTTTTTAATCTTTGTTTGCTGGGTTAGCTTTTTGAAAGTTCCGGCGGATCTTCTTCTGATATGCGTTCTAAGCGGTCGTAGCGATCTTTTTGGCTTAGTTTTACGGCGTGGGCAATCGCATCTAGCAGCACTTGCCGTGAAACGGGCTTGGTTAAATATTGGTCTGCGCCGGCAACCATACCAAAATATTGATCGCGTTGCTGCGACATTGCCGACAGTATAATCATAGGAATAGCTTCTGTATCGGGGTCTCCGCGAATAGCGCGAACCAGCTGATAGCCATCCAGCCCCGGCATTACAACATCAATGATCATGCAATCGGGACGGATTTCCAGAGCCTTTTCTATTCCTTCTATACCGTCATGGGCAATAAAAATGTCAAAGTTCCCAGACATTTTTAGCGAGAAACTGATAGACTCCAGCAAATCTGGGCTATCATCAACCAAGAGAATTTTAACAGATGAATTAGGCATGGGTATCCTTCCTTTAAAGAGTTGTGTGCTGTTCAGAATTTTCACCCGAATTCTATATTCTAAGCGGCGTTTTCGCTGCTTACCTTATTATAGGTTTTTGCTTGATTGCCGGAAGGTATCTTACCTTGCGGCCGCAAGAATAGTTTTAGGTCTGTCGATTCTTTGTTAAAGGGCTGACATTCCCTGCAAACACACAACGCGATTTGATACAAGCAAAAAAACCGATTCACTAGTTGCGACATTCAAAGCGTCAATGTTGGGCAAGATTCTTAACAGAAACCTGTGCCTAATTTCGCAGCGCTATAGTATTTTTTGTTCTCTCCGTAACAAAAGCGCACTACAGATACGAAATTTTCAATTGATGAAACGATTATCGCAATATTTTGCAATTTTGTCAAGCAATTTTTTTTATGATTCGGTTTCTTCCAAAAGCGCCGGGAAAAAGTCTTCCAGTCCAGGCCACTGCGTAACTGCTTGTTTGCGTACTGACTCAGGCAGCGGCATAAACAAGCCTTCAGCTTCGCAAAACACGGTATTTTCCGCGTCAATGGCAGTTATATATCCTTTTGCGCGAACCAGCCGTTCCCGTGAATCAACAGTCTCAGCGGAAACACGCAACGGAACTCGAATTGGCGCCGGCCGGCGATAACGCAGGTCTAATTTGGCTGTCATAACCCAGCGTCGATCCGGAACGGTAACTCTGCCCAGTGTTTCGTCTAAAATGGCGGCAAGAATACCGCCATGAGCAACACCGGGAAATCCTTGAAATCGTTCATCCAGAGTAAAATCCGCAAGAATTTTGTTACCGTAAGACGTAAAGACTAACTGCAGCCGTACTAAAGAATTTACCCAAATAGGACAACACCTACGCGCTGTCTTCTTCAGAATCCATTTCCTGCTTCTTTGAGACAGCCACAAGTGCAAGCACTCGGGGACTTACCATCTCTCCACAGGCGTCCATTTCCGCTGTACTAGCGGTATAGAGCCACCTCAAATTATAGGCGGCATTGCGATCTCGATCCAGGACCAACCCACAATGTTCACACACATAGGTTCTGACCGAGAGATCCAGGTGCTTGGTTGGCATGGTATGGCAACCCGAGCACAATTGGGTTGAGGGAAAGAAGGGATGCGCTTTATATAAGGCGATCCCTTGCTGCTCACATTTGTACGTCAGTTGCCTCTCAAACTCATACATGCCCACATCAGCAATAGCCTGAGCCAGTTTGTGATTCTGCATCATTCCCTTGCGATTCAGATCCTCGATAATGAGTGCCTTCGGTCGCTCGCCTGACAGCTTGGCTTTTGCTGTGATGCGAGAAGTGGCTTGATGCAGCGCGTTTTTCCGCATATCGGCAATCCGTTTGTGGATGGCTGCTACTTTGTGTTTGGCCTTCAGTCGGTTCTTCCCTTGATTTGGTGTTCCAGAAAGAGCAGACGACGCAACTGGTGTGACAGCTGGTTTCAGGGCTGCTTTGGCCCATTGCTTCAACCTCCGTTCACTCCGCTTGCGATTGGGATCGTAGGGACGATCTTTCTTTTTTCTCTGCCTCCGGCTTTTCTTGATGGGAGGCGCTCCTGCCTTGGGCAAGGTTCGGGAGAGATGCCTTTGCGATCGCTTTAAGGCTTTCATCCGTCCCCGCAAGGCTTTCGGATTGTGCGCAGTGAATGCATTCGAGCAAACGGCCATCTCTTTGATCCCCAGATCAATCCCTACCACATCTCCAATCGCCGGCTCCATAGAGGCAATCTGCTCACGAATCAGCACCGAGACAAACCAGTGCTCTCCTTGGCGCGAGACCGTTGCACTGATCACTTCTCTGGTCCCGATGGGCCAGTGCTCCCGCTCTTTCTTGCGCTCCGCAGCGTTTTTATTCGTTCCATTGGTATTCTTGC
>JAJYBV010000096.1 GCA_021778805.1 Chloroflexota bacterium
TGATCGGCTTTTCCTCTTGCTGGGCTGTTGATTTGTGTTTTGCCATACTTGTTTCCCTTTGTGCTTCTCTCTGCTTTTAGTATGCCTCATTTTGTTCCTTTTTGCTCATCCTGCGTAAGGTGAGTGAGTATAAACAAATGTTGTTCCATTAAACGCCGCTGTAGTTGGCGCATAGGGCATATTCAACAATATCTGCTGCTGTGTTTCTAAATTCTTGCATACTATTGCTTTCTGCTGAGAATCGCCCCATGCCACCCAAGGCCATGATAACATAGGATATGATGTACCATCTGCTAACACGGTTTTGGTTCCAGTGGCAAAAGTATACATTTCAGATTGTGTTCCCCTTGGTAAATCTGACGAATACGTTGTCCATACCACGCGGCCGTTATCAGCATAGGGATATGGCCTGATTGCGGCATACTGATTCTGCGCGCTGGATTGCCGCGCTTTATCAAGTGTAATTATCTGTCCGGTGCTGCGATTCAGCGCTTTAAGTATCCATGTATTAGCCCAGCTGCCAAATGAATTTCCTGATACTTGTGTCCAAATATACCAAGAACCGGTAACTGAACATCCCCATGTAGAATATCCTGGTGGCAATGCCGCCAATGACGTAATTTTTCCGGTAATCAAACTCACTAAAGCAATATCTTCAACTGTATGTGACCAATCTATGTTAGCGGTATTTTGAGGCCCAAGTGTGCCGCATAACTGGCCATCACTCGTTACCCCATTATCTTCTTCTGTTGGCATAAACACCATAGTACCGATATCTAAAGAAAATTGCGATATTTGTACATTGCCCCAAGCAGCTTTCATCGATAACGGCGGCTGGCTAAGCGGAATAGGTGTAGCAGGCATTGTTGCCGTTGGCGCCAATGTTGCAGTTGCGGTTGCCGCTGAAGATTCATTTGTGGTGTTTGCAGAGCCAGAGCAGCCTGCTAAAAACAGTAACCCCAGCAGCATACTATGCAATATTTTTTTTCTGATTACCATGAAATTTTCACTGCGGTATAATATGTTCATACAGCAGTGAATCTCCTTTCATTTTTTTGTTTTTACCAAAGATAAAATGGAACGTATGTTGCTAAATTAGTTATTGAAGTTGAAGCATATGGGCCGGGAGTATTCCAGCCGTTTGCACTGGTGTATAACGGTGAGTTATATGTTGGATCTGCATAATATATGGTTGCGCCATAATTGACATCACCAGCAGCGGCAACCCAATGCTGCAAAGTTGAGCTAAATTTTGGATAACCTGGCAATGAATTTTTGATATTTGCTGGAACATATATACCCAGTGGAACATCCCAACCAGTCGCAATATCTGAAACTATATTGCTTTGCAAGTTATTATTAGACCATTCCGGAGCATATTGACCACCTTTACCTTGTATAAATTCATTCAATGCTGTCAAAAGCGTTCCTGGATCTGTACCATATGGAGTTCCTGCAGGTATGCCTAGATAATTTTCTGCAAGATATGTTTCATCATTTAAAGCGGTGCTATATGGTTGAGAGATTGTATTTGTTAGATGAGTAATTGTATATCCATTTAGGGAATTTGTACCTGGCCAAAAAAAACTATCTTCTACTAACGTAGTTGCCATTGTTGCTGGACCACAATAGTTAAACTGCTCTTCAGGAAATTGAACCTCGGTAATAGGTTGGCAATAAGTAAATGATTGACTGCCAAGTTTATCTGCTGTTTGAGCACACAAAGGATTTATTTGTACATTCGATAAATGCATAAAAATTGTATTTGATTGTGTTAAATTAAACACTCTCAATGCATTGTTCATATTTCCAAGACGCCATTTTATCATAAATGCTTGATATTTTTCTTTAAATACATTTAATGACTTCTTGCCTTGCAGAACGTTGCTATATGTATTGAAAAGATTTTGTTTATCCGTAATATAAGCAATCTCTGTCGTTGACATTTGCTTGGAATAAGTTCGGCCTTCAAAAAAATATACTCGCTGCGTAGGAACTGGAGATGGAACAGAGCTGATTGCAGCTAAAGCGTTGCTTGATGTAAAAAATTCTGTAATAGCCAGCATACTTGCAATAATAGCAATTACAAATAAGCGCTGTTTTCTCAGTACATTTTTAAGTAGACATAACAAACGGGGGGGGGGGGGTACAAGATACTGTAAATGAAAATAGTTGCATACGTTTTCTCCTAAACTTATTTGGCAATATTTTGCTGAAAGAACATTTTATATTCTCTCTAAACCACCATACTAAAATATTTATTTTTTGTCAATAGAGATTTCCCAAAATTTTCATCCCCGAACGAGCAAAAAATGTACCTAACCTGAATTCACTTCCCAAGTGGTTACCAAAAAATAATTAATACCCTAAAAGATTTTGAAGTTCTTTTTCGCATTCTTTACTTAAAGGAACAGAGGTTTCCTGCAAATCATCCAATTGCAAGGTAAAACTATTGCGTGTATATTGAACGATTGCTTTAATATGCTGAATATTCACCAAAAAAGCGCGATGCGCTTTAAAAAATCCCTGCCCAGCCAGAAACTCTTCCAGCGCTTGTAAACTTAACGGACTAACAGCTTCCTCATTTTCTGAACGGATGAATGTTTTGCCATCTCTGCTCGTTGCAAATAAAACTGCCGCAGGATCAAACAAAACAATGCGATCATTTTTGCGGGCAGGAATTTTAAAAGGAATTTTTCTTTCAATAATCGGTATATCAGGAAGTTTTTGAACATCAGCGCTGGGACGAACAACTCCATTGTTTATTTCGTATATTATTGAGCAAAAACTGCCGGCCCAGCTGGGTTCTTCATCGGTAATAACGCACATTGCGCCATGTTGCGCCAAACGTTTTATTTGCTCAGCAAATAATTTTTGTGTTGCCATATCAACATGTGAAACCGGTTCATCAAATAATAACAAAGCAGGCTCTCCCAATATTGCGCGCGCAAAAGCAACACGCCGTCTTTGCGATTCGGAGAGCAATTTTACCGGTTTATCTTTTACATTTATACATTCCACACAATCTAACGCCGCCAATATACTTTGCTGAGGCGCATCACGCATTTCAGCAAACAATTGCAAATTTTCTTGCGGACTTAACCGTTCATACAACAAATCATTTTCAAAAAGAACACCAATCTTTTTTTTCACAGGCGCATTTTTATAAACACTTTCTTCATGAAGCAGAATTGTCCCAGAATCTAAAGGCATTTCTCCACTAAATAAACGAACCAAAGTTGTTTTGCAACTATCTTTTGGGCCAAACACTCCACAGATTTCACCTTGTTGCAAAGAAAAATTTTCAATTTGCAAGCATATTTTATGGTTCAAGGTTTTTCTAACGCCTTCAGCGCGAAACATATTTATCTTTTCCTTTATCTGCAAAGTATTGATATACCTAAAAAAGTTCAGTTAGCCCAATAATATCATAAATTTTTGCGCTGTTCATCCTTTTAATTACTCCTTTTATTGGCAATAATGCTGTTTTCGGCAGAGTTTTGCGGAAACACTGCTTTTTAAGCTGTTATAGTTGTAACAGCATGATCATGCGAATACAAAAAAGGATGCGCAATGTTACATGAATAATTATTATATCGAGGCCAACCACTTAATAAAAGAATTTAAAAATAAAGTTGTTGTGCAAGATATATCTTTTGGTGTACAGCCTGGAACCATCTTTGGGTTATTAGGACCAAATGGGGCAGGCAAAACAACTACGCTTCGTATGCTTACAGGGCAATTGCAACCTAATAGCGGCAAAGCGCTTATAAATGGCAAAGACCCAATTCGCAATCACGAAACAGTTCGTAAAGAAATTGGAATCGTTTTTGAAGATCAAAATATTTATGAGAGACTCAACGCACGGCAAAATTTACTATTTACTTGCTGGCTATATCATCTGCCACCAAAACGCGCCGATGAAGCTTTAGAAATGGTTGGTTTGTTGAAAGACGCCAAACGCACCGTTCAAAATTTTTCTACTGGGATGAAGCAGCGGCTGATGATTGCTCGCGCAATTATGAGTAATCCGCTGGCGCTGTTTTTAGATGAGCCGGCCCGCGGACTGGACCCTGTATCTGCACGGAATATAAGGGAAATTATTCAAAATTTAGCGCGAAATGGCGCCGCAATTATTTTAACAACACACATGATGGATGAAGCCGAGTTTTTATGTCATCAAGTTGGATTTATCAACCATGGCAAATTAATAGCATGCAGCACACCCGAACAATTGAAATTACATTATTCTGGCAAAAACGTGAAGGTAACGTTACAACATGAAGATAACACAGAAACCTCTGCAATGTTTAATCTTGAACAAGAGTCAGATAGAATACGCCTTGCGCATGAATTAATGGAAAATAAGGTTACTATCTTGCAATCCCAGCAAGCTTCCCTTGAAGATGTTTTTATCCATTTAGCCAGTCAAAACGCATAAATTACAGCAAGAAAAAAGACAAATAGAAAAGGAAATATCAGAAAAGTCATGAATTATAAAATTATTGTTGCCATTGGCAGAAAAGATATTATAGACATCGTTCGCAACAAAGGCATTTTAGTGCCTATGCTAATGCCAATTTTTTTGGCGGTTATTTTTACCGTTTTAAGCATTGCCATTTCTAGTCAATCAACCGTTTTATACATATATGACCAAGGGAATTCACCGTTAGAACGAATTTTAATCCAATCTTTTCCTAACTCGCAAATCGTAGCGGCAACATCACCGCAGGCGGTAGTTTCTGCTTTTGGAGCAAATGGGGCAACAATCTCAACAAAATATGCCCTTGGGCTTATAATTCCCAATGGCTTTGACGCCGCGCTGGCAGACGGAAAAACCCAAGCAATTCAGATTTTTTTTAATGGCGATGACGTTAACCAACAGCAATCACAATTAATTATCCAGGCGATAAACGCTTACAGCCGCGCGGTAGCGCAGCCGCAAAGCCCGGTTGCAATTAGTTCGGTGGAAGTAAACCCGCCGCATTCTAGCCCATTATTAGACATAAATAAATATTACGGAACTGCAGCGCTCATGTCGTCATTCATTACAGCCATGGCCTTACTTTCATCGCTGCTGATTGAAGAAAAAGAAAAAAAGACGCTGCGTATGTTAATGACTACACCAGCTTCATGGTGGGATATTATAGCGGGTAAAACAATCGTTGGTTTTGTATATCAACTTATCATTTCAATTGTTGTGCTAGGCATTATGCGCAATTTTAGCGGACAATTAGCCGGAACCATCTTATTTTTGCTGTTGGGATGTTTATTTTCAACAGCCTTGGGTATTTTATTTGGCGCGTTATTTAACTCTACCGCGGCCAGCGGCGCACTTACGGGAATTGTTTCATTTGCGTTTATATTACCCACATTCGCGGTAGGTTTTTTTGGCCAGTTGGTACAAACCACCCCATTTTATATATTGGCAAAAATTTTGCCGACATTTTATATTGCCGATGGACTATTTAACAGTTTACAAGGAATTACCACCCCAGCATCCTTGTTAACCGATAGCGCAATTTCTATCGGAGCAATCATTGCCGGATTTGCTGCAGCAGTTTTCATTTTACGCAAGCAGGCTTTGATTGAAAACGCCATATAAGGTCATCTTGTTTTGTAACTCCGCAGGGGATATTGACAAGACCTATAACCAGGACAATATCCCATAACACAGAAGTTACCGTGCGGTGTTGGTTTTTAAAAGATATTTTGGGGACACCCCAATCCCCGCGGAAGGAGCTTCCGCCCCTTCCGTATCCGCAGGTTGTGGTGTGGTGTTTAGAATAGCCATTCCTGGCTTTATTTCTCAAGTAGTTATTTATCTTGTTTATATTGTTAATTTGATCTATAATTTCATAATATAAAATATTAATCTGCCAAAATGTTTTAAATACTATGGCAAATAAACGATTATTTTTCTGGCGCAATAGTAATATGAGGTAAAACAACATGACCGGATATCATAGCGTTTTCATCAGCCACGCTCATAAAAACAACCCCATTTGCATGGAATATTACCAAGCGCTGCAAATAAAAGGGATAGACGCTTGGATCGACTTACAAAACATGCAAGATGGTCACTTTTTAACACAGCAAATTCAAACTGAATTACAAAATCGGACCGCTTTTATTTTAATGATGACCCCAGATTCTTTAGATTCTTTTTGGGTAGGTTTGGAACGAGACGCATTTTTAGGATTGATGGCTGTTCAAAAAAATAGAGCGCTCATCCCGATTCGTATTTTACCTTGCGATGTGCCGCCCTTCATGAACGCTTTTAAATGGATTGATGGCGTTGGCGCAACTCCGGAACAGTTGATCGATAAACTTTTACACGCTTTAAAAATTGAAAACATACCTACTGTTAGTAATCAAAATGCCGCAAATACAACAGATTCGTATTCCGAATGGAGCATCAAAGGTGACGTTTTACTCCAAACTGAAAAATATGATGAGGCGCTGGCCGCTTATGATCTTGCGTTAACCTTTAAAAAATCTGATATTCACGCTTTAATAGGCAAAGCGCGTGTTTTATATGCGTTGAAACGCTTTGATGAAACATTGGCCGCTTGTGATAAAGCCTTAGAATTGCAACCCGCTGAAGCGGCTGCGTGGAGCATTAAAGGCCGGGCGTTGAATGATATGGAGAAATTTAATGAGTCGCTGGCTGCACATAATACGGCAATTGTTATCGAACCGGAAAGCTCTGATTTTTGGACGGGCAAAGCCACAACATATGTTGATATGTGGAAACATGATGACGCATTAAAAACAATTTCTAAAGCGATTGAACTCAATTCACATAATATTGAAGCTATTATTCTCAAAGCATGGACACTCAATTTATTAAAAAAATACGACGAAGCGCTGGCGCTGTGCGATGAAGCTATTGCCAAAAATCCAACATATGATAAAGCTTGGAATAATAAAGGCAACATTCTTGCCTCATTAAAACGCTTTGATGAGGCAATTGCCGCATATCAAAAAGCAATCGAGTATAATCCCCAATATTCCAGCGCATGGAGTAACCTTGGCCTTACATACGCAGAAATAAATCAAAATGATGAGGCAATTGCCGCATATGAAAAAGCTATTCTTTTAGATAAGAATAACCCGAGAGCATGGAATAATTTAAGCAGTTTGTTGATGAAATTAAAACAGCATACAGAAGCCATCTCTACACTTGAACGCGCATTGATGATAAATCCCAATAATACCGGCGCGTTAAATATGAAGGGCAATGTGCTTTCGGATTTAAATCGCTTTGATGAAGCGCTCATTGCGTATAATGCTGCTTTGGCCGTAGATCCAAATCTTGATTTTGTTTGGTTTAATATCGGATCCACCTATCACCAAATGAAAAAATATGCTGAAGCAATGACAGCCTATGATCACTCACTTTCAATAAATCCACGATATACCGAAGCGTGGCACGGAAAAGGCCGTACATTAGAAGCGCAAGGTAAATATGAAGAAGGTTTGCAAGCCTATAATAAGGTTATTTCTTATGATCCTAAAGCTGCTCTGTCTTATTTTGGCAAAGGTAATATGCTATGGCAATTACAGCGTTATGATGAAGCCCTGCGTGTGTATGACCAAGCCATTGAAATAGATCCCAATGATTTTAGAATTTGGGGAGCCAAAGGAGATTTATTATTTCTTTTGAAACGGTATGATGAGGCAGATTATTGTTATAGTCGCGCTCTTGAAATTGAGCCTACGGATACCGAAGCATGGCGCAGAAAAGGTATGCTGCTTTGTGAACAGCAGCAATATTCCGCTGCTTTGCCCATGTTTGATAAAGGTTTAGCTGTCGCCCCAAAAGATACCACTATCATGTTTCAAAAAGGTATTGCGCTGTCCCGTCTTCAGCGCTATGACGAATCTAACCAAATATATCAAAGTATCCTTGCTTTAGAGCCAACCGACTGCGCAACTTGGACAAATATTGGATATAATTACGCGCAAACTTCCAAATATGACGACTCTTTGAAAGCTTATTCTCAAGCAACTGCCATCGATGCCAAATACGAATTAGCTTGGAATAACAAAATAGCTCTTTTGCGCAGCATGGGCAAAGAACGTGAAGCAAAGCAAACCGAAAAACTGCGCGATGAAGCAATGAAATAATCATCATATATCACACATTTGGACTATAGACATTTTGCTGAAAATGCGATATCTTATGAAAAGTATAGTTATCGTAGCAGCAATGGCTGATCTTTTGCATAACATTCGCTCATGCGAAAGCATGGAAAACGCTAAGCCTGAAGGCGGCGCACATAACAGGATTTGTGAAATATGTCGTATACATCAGATAACAGCAGTCAGGGTCAACATTCGCAATCGGAAGATACTTCGCAAAATCCCTATACTGCTTTGCGTTCGCTTAAAAATTCCTCCATTCCCGGCGGATCTCTTTCCGAGCCGCTGTTTCCACACATTCCACGGCAAATTGAGATAGAAGATCCAAATAAAATTGCTCCCGAACATTCCGCGCCACTAATTCGGCTGGTTACCAATATTGAAACCACCGCAGCAAAAGCAGCGCCGATACGTGTTCAACCGCCTAAAACCATGCGGCGCAATTTTAGTCCGGGTTTGCGAATGAGCATATTCACCATTATCATCACCGTTATTGTTGGCGCTACAATCGGCGCACAACACCTATTTCATACATCAATTTTTTCAGTTTCCGGCGCCGGCGGAACAGGAATTACCACAAAATCTGCAGGCAGCCAAAACATATATACTCCTGCGCCGCTGGATCTGTCACATCCGCCGCCGCTGCTTTACGCTGAATCGGCTTTTTTAATGGATGAAACAAACGGCGCAACATTGCTTGAAAAAAAACCCTATGAAGAATTGCCGATGGCCAGCACAACCAAACTGATGACTGCTATCGTAGCGCTAAACCACGCAGATCCTTCAACGCTTATCACCATTACATCCGCTTCGGTAAATGTAGATGGAACAGGTTTAGGCGTAAAGGCCGGTGAGGTATATTCATTGCACGATCTGCTGTACGGCATGCTGATGCCATCGGCAAACGACGCCGCCGAAGCAATTGCCGTCGGTGTTGCCGGCAGTGAATCGAAATTTGTTGGGTGGATGAACGAAACCGCCGCCGCAATGGGGCTGGATCACACGCACTTTATGAATCCCCACGGATTAGATCAATCAGGGCACTATAGCTGCGCCCGCGATTTGGCAGTTTTGGCGCGAGCCGCACTAAGCATTCCCTTAATACGACAAATAACCAGCACGCTTACCTACACCATACCTGCTTCCAAAGCCCACGCAGCGCATTACTTGGAAAACGCCAATGAATCCGAGTGGTGGTACCCCGGCGCCGACGGCGGAAAACCCGGATGGACAGGCGGCGCACAATTTGTAGATATTCTTTCCGCGGCGCGTGATGGGCATCAACTGATAGCGGTATATATGCGCGGCCAACACAATTGGGTAACCGATATTCGCAGTCTGTTAAACTGGGGATTTAGCGATTTCACATGGGTAAGCCCGCAAATCACCGAAAAACAACATCCGGTAATTTATGATTCCGCATACGACTATTTTCAATGGGATACTCCGGATTATGTTGTAGCGCTGAACGGAGAACAATATTACCCAGGATCTGGCTACCTGATTTCGGGGCCATTTTTAACGTATTTCACTAAAAATGGCGGCATTGCTAAATTCGGGCTGCCAGAAGGGTTAGTAAACTCTGCCGCCAACGGCGCTGAAACACAGCAATTTCAAAATGCGGTTATCACTTGCGCAATGCCGGCAGGAACTTGCCAGTCATCCTGAAATTGAAGCGAAACAACTGCACTGCACAACATATTTAAAGCTACTATTCCCACTGCTATTGACGGAATGAAGGCGTTTATGACACACTTTTTTCATAGGGGTTATAAATAGCTCTAAGATCTATAGTCTAATGACCATATTTCATGGTAAAATATGGTCATGAAGGTAAGCCAATAGCCAAACAAGCTGGAGGCGCCTATAAAACGGACTGGAGATGGTTCAAGGCAGGGGAATTGGATGCCTATCCATCCGCAACGGGAACGATTATCGTGCGGGACAAAGCTGATGAGAAACCGTTGACGGGCAGAGTAGCATTGTATGCGCGAGTCTCATCGACTGGGCAAAAAGAGGATCTCGAACGACAATTGCATCGACTCAAAGATGACACAGCCGCCAAAGGATATCAGGTAGCCAAAGAAGTCGTGGAGATTGCCTCCGGTCTGAATGAGCATCGCCCCAAATTAGAGATGTTGCTCAAAGATCGTTCGATGGGAACCATCATTGTCGAAAACGGGGATCGCCTGACGCGATTTGGGAGCCATTCTATGGACGACGAAGCAATAAAAACCGAGTCAGGCACATGCGCTCCTGCATTGAGCAGGTGATGCATGAACCGGAAAGTCAGGAAGGGAAATAACGAGTGGAAGTCCTAACGGGATATAAAACGGAACTCAAACTGGATAACAAGCAGCGAACCCTTTGCCAGAAGCATGCAGGCGCTGCCCGTTTTACCTATAATTTTGGACTGG
>JAJYBV010000019.1 GCA_021778805.1 Chloroflexota bacterium
CAGCAGGCGCAACGCCTCGGCTGTACGCTCTACCAAGTCCGGGCTCGTTTATGGGATGACTACCTTACTCAGGAGTTACTCAACCCGCGCATTCCTGTCTTGTCCCATTCGTAAGCGAAAGTCCTAAGTGTATTAGCTTCTACTTGGATTTTAAACCAAGCAATGCACATACTACCGGAGTATCAAGCAAACTTTGTGGCGTTATTTCTGCTGACACTGCCGGAATTGATTTTGCTGGTTTTGCTGGGTATTGGTTTACTGCAAGTTGCATAGCGCGGTCCCAAACATTACCGGATAGATTTTTTGTTATGATTGCCCGGCGCTTGGTGTTTATAAAACTTCAATGGAATCTGCAGCGTTGGTGAAGTTGCGTTGAGTGCGCCTAATCTTACAGTGACGCTTGCCGGTTTATGCGCATCATGTAATATTGCAAGCAGTTCCGCGCCGTTTTGCGGCCTTTCTGCAGGATTTTGCGCAAGGCAGCGCGCAATGAGCGCATCCAGATATTCCGGTGTTTGCGGATTCAAATTGCGCGGGTGAATATCTTTCGGTAAAATATGCGCCATCTCATCGAAAAATTCTTGTGGCGTTTTTGCATGATATGGCATTTGGCCGGTAAGCGCCTGAAATAAAATAGCGCCATAAGAAAATATATCGCTTGCCCCTGAAACGGGAGCTTGCCTATATTGCTCTGGCGCAAAATATACGGGCTTTGCTGCATGCCCATGCCGATCCAGCAGCAAACCGGAATCAGAGAAAATATAGGTAACACCTAAATCGGTTACTGTAGCGGCGCTGGTGTGGTTTAAAAAGATATTGCGCGGGTTTAAATTTAAGTGGGTAAATCCTTTAGCATGGATATCAGCTAAATATTCCGCCACGCTATGGCTCAATTCTTGTATTACAGCCATTCGCATTGGCCGTTTTTCCGTAAACAGCCGTGATAATTGCGTATCGTCAAGCCATTGCGAAATAATATAGGGAACACCATCTGCAAGAAAAAAATCATATATTTGTTCACTATACGGGTTGGCGCACGCTTTCATTGCGCTGCATACACTGCGGAAACGGTATTCATATGGCGCGTCACAAGGATTTATAAATAGTTTTTTTACCGCAACGCGGTGTTGTTCTTGCGTATCAAATCCCCAAAACACTGAAGCAGCTGCGCCAGATCCGGCAGATGCGCGGATCGTATAGCGATTTTGCAGCTGTGTTACTTTATTTGCTGTATGTGCGCCTGATTTTTTCGGTTTATTAAACCAATTTTTCATAACATGGCCTTATCTTTTTTATAAATGTGCAGGCTCAGCAAGAACAGCGCCTATTCAATGTTCACAAAAAATTGCTTCTAAGAATTGTTTCCATATGCAGCTTTGCCGCTTCGCGAAAATCTTCCATAACAATTATTCGTATTCTGCGCTGATAAGTTTCATAGCGTGAAAGATCATCCGGTGTTTGTCCTGTTGCCTCGGTCCACGACATCAGCCGGCGCATACCAACCGGCGGTGTTTGAAAAAGAACTTTTGTGTTCATCTCCCATTTTTCCGGTTTGGGTATATCGATTAAAACAGCCCATTCCGGAAGCGGTTTCTGTACTATTGCGGCTAGTTTCTGCGAAAGCGTTATTTCGGTTTCACAGCGCTTAGCGGCGTCCCAATATAGCGCGCCAACCTTCTGGTAGATTTTGCCGGCCTGAGCGCTAAGCTCCAGCGCCATTTTATGCGGCTTGCGCAGCTGCAGCCGCCGCGCTAATTCCTGTGAAGCGGCCGGCATATTGGGTTCGGTTAATGCTTGGAGCAGTGTTTCATCAGTATAGGTAATTAGGTCATCCGGAGGCAGCGTCTCACTGGAAACTGCTTCTTGCACGGCGCGCAGCAACATGGCGGTAAACGCTCTGCCGGTATGGTGCCAGTAAATATTATCAAACATTTCTTGTCGTGCGTGTGTAAGCGAATTCAAGGGACTAATCCCCTTTGAATCTACCACCAGTTCCATCTCTCCGCTGCTATCTTCAATGCGCAAACTGCTTAGCAACCGCGCCACATCTACACCGCCGTATGGCACGTTACAGCTTCGCGCGTCTCGCGGAAGATAATCCAATTTATCAATATCCAGCGCGCCGCTTAATAAATTGCGCAAAACCAGCGCCGCGCCGTGTTCTTTTTCGTTACCGGCTACCAATGCCGCTACTCTGCCGGGATCGATGTCGTGCGCTAACAGCGCTCCGGCAATTTCGCCGGACATAATGATTGCTGCGCTGTTTATTTCATGCGGAATAATCGGCGCGCCTAATTCCTCTATGCTATGGGAATATGGATAGTGTCCAATATCATGCAGCAGCGCGGCGGCAAGAAAAATCTGCGGCAATGATTGCTGCAATTCATCCTCAGAAAATTGCAGACCGCCTTCAGCGCGCTGGGTAAGGCTGCGCAATGCTCGCAACGCTAAATGATAAACACCAATGCTGTGTTCATAGCGCGTGTGGGTAGCGCCCGGCCAAATACGATATACAAAACCAAGCTGCCTGATTCGCTGAAGTCGCAGAAACGCTTCGGTATTTATTAATTGCGCCGCTAACGCATCTAACGGAACAATATCATACACACTATCGCGAATTGTTAATTGTGTATGAGTATCCGGCATTATTCCAAGATATTGTCCAACCGGCGCTGTTTGGTGCGCAATCTGCCGGTTTAGCGCTTCTGCTTTTGTGCGTTTTCGTCCTTTAATCATCTATTCCGCCGTATTTTCATAATAAACTGTGAAAAAATGTTGTAGATTTTTGCTTGCTCCATATCGCAAAATTTGTAATTGGATAGCCATTGTCGCAAAATTTGAAATGCGCCTACATTACATATAGACGCTGAACAATATACTTGTACATACAGGTAATCGGATATTTTCTTCATCGCAAAAATATCCGAGTTGGCGCCAAATGAAAGGTTTGGTATTAAGATAGATTAAGAGTGATCTGCCTTGAACATGATATCATGTATAGAGAAATTTCGCTTGAACCATACCAAACGGAATATGCAGCGCTGAATTGACGGCGCAGCAATACATAAAAATGAAAGCAGAAGTTAAGAACCATGAGTGGAAAAACCGTAGCGCAATCAAAAATTGTTATGGCGCGAACCATGCAGCCAACAGACGCAAATGGCTATGGCAATGTGCATGGCGGCGTTATTATGCGTTTTGTCGATGAGGCTGCCGGCTCAGCGGCAATTCGGCATACATCGGGGCGCTGCGTAACAGCTTCGATAGATTATATGAGCTTTGAACAACCGGTATATATCGGAGATTTGGTGACCATCGAGGCGTTTTTAACCTATGTTGGAAAAACATCCATTGAAGCTCAGTGTAATGTTACCGCGGAAAATTTAATTACCGGCGAGCCAAGGCACATTTCAACTTGTTATATGGTGTTTGTTCATATAGATGAGCATGGCAAACCAATACCTGCCCCTGATCTGGTGTTAGAAACTGAGGCGGATAAAGCAAATTATGAAAACGCGCTGAAGCGCCGCGAACTGCGCGCGCAATTGCGCCATCACCGCTAACCATGCATACGGCACGCTATACTATTGCCCCATTTGCTGAAAAAGATCTGGCTGAGGCATTTATCGTTTCCGTATTGGCGTTTCCCGATAGTGGGGAAGATTGGCGCCGCGCGGATGAAACTGCGCGGCAAAACTGGCTGAGCTGGGGTAAACACTGGGCTGACTGGCTGACGGCGCAAAATGGAACCGCCATGTGGGCGGCAAAAGATGCCGCTTCCGGCGCAATGATTGGTTATGCGCGCGCCGTGCGCGATGTACTTCATAAAACAGACTATCTGACGGATTTGTATGTTTTGCCGCAATGGCAAGGCGCCGGGCTGGGAACATTGCTTTTGCAAAAAGTGATGCCGCGCCGCATTGAATCCGGCTGGACCAGAGCGATTATTTCCACAGATAATCCTGCGGCGCGGCGCTTATATGCGCAGTGGGGCGTGCATCCGGCGGCAATTGCAAATCAGTATACGGCAAGACTGGGTACTTTACCGGAAATTCGCCCTGATATTCAGATTTTACGGGTAGATTCCATCGTTTGGGAACAGCGAAACCGCGATATCCTTCAATTTTATGAGGCAATGCGCGGGCCATTCAGTTTTCCCATTTTTGATTTGTATGTAAATCCTCCTGCTGCATTATTCGTTGCGCTGACAGATGACGGCGCGCTACGCGGCTGTGGCGCGCGCATTGCAGAATGTATTGGGCCGGTTATTGCCGCCGATGAAAAAATATTGCATGCATTGCTGGATGCGCTGCTGCTTAGCGCGCACGCATCGTCGCTGGAGTATGTTGTATTTTGGGCAGATGAACGGAGCTTCGCTGCGGTTGATTATTTGCGGCGGCGCGGCGTGCGTTATGTTACAGGTGAATCTTCAGCGCTGTTAACGTCACCCGGAGCAGATGTAAAGTGGCTGAGCCAATCATTACTTATTGCGCCGCCATATTTGCTATGAAATATCGTATGCTCTGAATCAACAGTATAAAGCAAACCCAAAGCGCCAATCGGTCGTTTTTGCTTCGATTTTTGAAATTACCAACCCCAATTTTTTGAAAAGAAAGAAATTTTGTAATAAAAACGCATATTTCGTTACCAAATCCCCTTGAAAATCGTCAAAACTTTGAAACGATTGAAGAGAGGGGAATACATGCGCAGTTTGCTTGTAACGAAAACAACACCGGAGCGCTGGTTAATTGCCGTTGCCGGAACAACAGCAGAACATCGGGTAATTGTAAGTATTGCTGGCGCAATATTGTTGCAAAGCGCAAATGAAATTCCCCACCAACTTTTTGAATCCGTTATTGGCCCTGTTGCCCTGTTGCTGCCGTTCTGTTTTACTGGCTTCAGCCTTGCGCTTGCCGCCTACGCTTTTTTAACTGCAGCGAATGCATTAAAGCCCACGCGGTTCCTCATCAATCGCCGCGCTGTCATCATATTGGTCATTGTGCTGTTTACTGCTGCAACATTCGGCGTATATGGCGTAACTTTTATGATGAAAAACAGCTTTTCCTCGGCGCCCTTATATTCAAATGACGGCACAACCATTGATCAATCCGCCGCTATTACTTTATTGAACGGCAAAGACCCTTATGGCGGAGTGAATATTATTACTGCAATGCATGCATTGGGGCAATCCGGAGAATTTACTACGCCATTGCGGCAAGGTCCGTTTCAGAAAAATAATTGGCTGGATTATCCCTCACCACAAACATTAAATCAACTGGTTGTTCGGCAAGAACAATCTGTTGCGCCGGTGACTGCTGGGATAGAAACGCAAGTCAGTTATCCTGCCGGCGCGTTTTTATGGGTATTACCGCTGGCTTGGCTGAAATTTCCGTCAGTTGTTCTTGTTTCGGTATTGGCGCTGCTTGTGTTTGCCGCAATTGCGCTAAAATCGGTTGGCGCAGAGCATCGTCCATGGATTGCGCTGCTGTTTTTGGCAGATTTGCCGCTGCTGTACGCTGCGGGAGTTGGTTCGCTGGATGTGATTATGATTGCGCTGACTGCAATATTTTGGATTATGTGGAAAAAGCCATATATTTCAACCATTGCTTTAGGCTTAGCGCTTGCAACAAAACAACAGGCAATATTTTTTGCAATATTTTTTGCGATATTTCTGTTTTATCAAATCGGTTTACAGAAAACATTACTGCGCATTGCCGCCGCTTCCGCTTTATTTCTTGCTTTGAACGCGCCGTTTATAATTTGGAATCCCGCTGCGTGGCTTTCGGGGAATATGGCGCCGATAACAGACCCCATGTTTCCGTTAGGATCGGGGCTGATAGCGTTATCTGCAGCGCGCCTGCTGCCATTGTTTTCACAGCATGTTTATACAATTTTGGAATTCGCCGCGTTTGCGGCTGCAATATATTGGTATTTCCGTATTGGGGCGCAAAAATATCCTGCAATGGGATTTTTATTGGCAATGGCTCCATTTTGGTTTGCTTGGCGAAGTTTACCATCTTATTTTGAATTTTTTGCGCTGCCAGCCTTGGTATTTTGGCTGGCGCAGCAAGTCCGCGGTAAAGCGGATGCATTGCGGGCTGTAACACCTGCAATTTCGGAGGGTTGATATATTCAAATGGATGCGAAGTTTATCATAAAAACGATGGATCAGCCATCGACGGATACATTATCGAAAATTTTTGATGTGATTATGACTCCCCAAGCTGTTTGGGGAACATGGCTGATAATTCAAATTATTATGGGCGCAAACTTGCTGTTGGGCCATCACTATTCTGATCCGGAGTTTTATCAATACGCCGGTTACTTTGCGCAGGGAAAATTGCCCTATATTAACTTTCCGGTAGAATATCCGCCACTTGCCTTGATCTTAATTTTACTTCCCGCGGTACCCTTGCTGCCATTTTCGCAAATTGCCCCTCACCCGTATCCATCAATTTTAGCAATTTCTACGGCAGATCCTCGCGTGCAGGCATATGGTATTGTATTTGGCGTTATGATGTCACTGGTTAGCGCATTAACACTCTATGCGGTTATGCGTTGCGCTAAAGCGCTGAATATCCGCCGCCGCGCCGCGATAGAAAGCGGCTACGTATATACTTTGCTGACTTTGGCGACAGGCGCCATTTTGCAAAAATTTGAATTAGTTGTTGGCGTCCTTATGCTGCTGGCTGTGGTAGATTTAGCGCGTAAACATGAAGGTCGCGCTTGGTTTTGGCTGGCCATGGCCACATTAATAAAGGGATATCCTATATTACTGGCGCCGCTGTTTATTGTTTGGATGCTGCTGCGCGGCCGATTTACTGTAAAAACCGTAGCTTATTCAGTTCTTGGCGGTTCAGTTGCTTCTCTTGCGCTGACACTGCCTTTTATCATACGCTCTGGTATCCATCCTTTTATTCACGCAATTATGTATCATGTAAATCGCGGCGTGGAAATTGAAACAATCTGGTCCAGCGTTATGATGGTGATTGGCTGGATAAACCAAACGGTTCCTATTTCTTATTATAATCCCGCAGACCTCTCCGATGATATTTGGAGTCCGGCCGGAGCAGCGATCATGTCGCTGGCTACCCCGCTTTTGCTGGCTGCAGTTATTTGGGGATATATTATACTGACACGCCGGTTAAAATCAATGAATGAGCTGAAGATTTTTGAATTAATAAAACAGCAAGAATCTGCTATGGTACTCATACATGTCAGCTTAATCATTGTATTGGCGTTTTTGCTTACATTCCGCGCGCTTGGTTCGCATTACCTTGTAGACGCTTTGCCGTTATTGGCAATATTACGTTTGCCTCGCAAAGGCACTTGGCTGCCATTGGCGCTAATGACCATAGGATTTGTTTTGGGGCAATTTGTAATTACGATATTTCCACAGCTTTTAGCGCTGGACCCAAATGCAGAGGCGTTGTTGCTTTGGCGAAATATCTTTTTAGTCAGCGGATTTATTTTCTATATTCGCGCGCAAGTGCTGCCTGCGCCAAAAGAAGTTAGAGCGCTTGCCGCAGAAAATATCCTGACACTGAAACCGCAGCCGGAAAAAGCTGCCGCTTCGGTATAAGGTACGATATTTTTTTGAACTTCTCAAAAGGGTATTGATAAGATCCGCAAAGAGGGACAAGATCTACGGAAAGCAAAAGATATGGCGCGGCATAGGCGCCGGGTGACAAGGGCGACCGCAAGGGTCGCCCCTATTTTATTGCAGTGCCACTTGTGTACTGTGCGGTGTTTCATTTTTATAAAAAATGTATTTGGGGACACCCCAAGCCTCGCGCAAGGGTCATCCGCCCCTTACGAATCCCAGGCTGTTGCAGCCGCGCTGTTGTTAGCATAGCCATTCCTGGCTTTACCACCTGAATATGTACGATATTTTTTGACAAAATGATCAAGTTGGGCTAACGTTTGTATTGAAGTGTTATACTGGTGATATGGGTTTGCAGCAGTCAAACATGTTATACAAGTAATGGATATTAGGTAACATGGCTTGCTTGCCGTTATTTGAGATATGGAGGTCTCAATGTGTCTACACCGGTTCAAACAATATCACCGCAAGCAGCGTCTTTGTTTGCGTCGCTGGCCGAAGCTCAGTTAGAAACCGGAGCAATTGACGCCTTTAGCGGAGGATCCTCTGCTTCCGGGTCAACTTCGTCTTCATCATCAACCGGTTCCGGTTTAAATTTTGCTTCATTGCTATCAGATGTACTGTCTATAGATGGCAGCGGAACATCTTCATCATTGTTATCAGCGCTTGGTTCAAGCGGGCTTTCCGGGCTAAGCCCAACTGTGCTGAATGCGCTGCTAGGGTCTGGCTCTGCAACCGGATCTTCCGCAACAGGAACTTCGATTGCGCAGACGGCAATATCGTTAGCAAACGACCTTACCGGCCCGAATAACACTTCCTTTAACCCGGTTACAACGCCGCAAACAGCACAGCAGGTGTGGAATAATCCACAGTGGGGTAACGGAAACATTCAATGTGTTGCCTTTGTTGCCGGCGCGTATCAGCAAGCTGGTTTGCAGTTGCCCGTAACACCAAACGCGGCAGATTTTTGGCCAGCGTATGCCAACCGCGCCGGATTTTCCGAGATTCCAAACGGACAAGGTATGCCGCAGCCGGGTGATATTATTGTAATGGGCGGCGGCGCACAGGGATTGGGCCATGTAGCTATTGTTACAGCGGTTATTCCTCCCAGTGGAACTACTTCGGGAGAAATTAGTTTAGCGCAGGCAAATTCGCCGGCTTCGCAAACGAATATGACCATTGCGCCTTCCGGAGCAGTAGATTCGTGGCAAGGTATGCCGGTGCTTGGTTTTATACGTCCGCAACAGGCGCAATAACCAGTGAATGCGCAAAACCGCGGTGAATGGCGCTTATTTCTGGCGTCTTTTTCGCAAGCAGTTGACATATTTGCGCATATGCGTTATAGTGGAAATATCATAAAAATTGGAAATGGTACATATATGCGCTTGAACTTTGCTGCAATTAATTTTTATTATCGCAGTACCTTTACACGCTCGTCTCTGACGAGTGGCGGCAGCGCATAAGCCAAACAAGTTCCACCGTTAGAGACACGCAGAGGATATATATCCTCTGCGTTTTTTTATGGCAAAAAATTTACAGGAGAATCAGCGGCTATGAAACAAACTAAACTTAAATATTCGGAGAAACGTGATACATTATCTTTTCAGAAATCTTGGGAGTTTGACGCACATGTTGCCAATTGCTATGATGATATGCTGCAGCGGTCTGTGCCAGATTACGCGATGATGCGCCGTGCGGTAATAGCTATGGCAAAGAGATATGTGCAGCCAAAAAGCATTGTAGTAGATTTGGGCTGTTCCAACGGCGCCTTAATCAGCGAAATGCAGCGGGAAATTGCCGCGCCGGTTCGGTATATTGGTATTGATAATAGTCCCTCCATGCTTGCTGCGGCGCAGGATCGGCTTGCTCAAACAGCAGAAATTGCGCAGGCAGAATTGCGCAATATGGACTTGTGTTTAGAATATCCTCCGGAAATAGCTGACGTGGTTATTATCTCGCTTACTCTCCAATTTATTCCGGTTGAATATCGTCAGCGGCTGTTAACTCGCGCGGCGGAACATCTTAAACCCGGCGGAATTATTATTGTGGTGGATAAAATAATGGGCGCAACCACCGAAATTGATAGCGCAATGACAGAAATTTATTATGATTTAAAAATGATCAATGGCTATACTCAGGAACAAGTAGCGCAAAAAAAAGCGTCGCTGCAAGGGATTCAAATACCGCTAACAGCGGAGATGAATGAGCTGATGTTAAAAAACGCCGGATTCGCCAACACCGAACGTATTTGGCAGTGGATGAATTTTGCTGCTTGGGCAGCATTTCGGCCCAAAGCGCGTATCCCTGTAACTCGCGCTGTTCGTGGCGCTATTGCGGGGCAAACTAACTCTGCAGATTCCATTTTAGCTGATACCCGTTTTTTATTATCTGAAATTATGCGGATAAATCAACTGGATCCACAAAATATCGTCAGTATTTTTTTTACCATGACAGAAGACCTCGATGCGGTTTTTCCGGCAAAAGCTGCCAGACAACTTGGGTGGACACATGCGGCGCTGATGTGCGCGCGCGAAATACCGGTAGTGAATTCATTGCAAGGGTGTGTTCGCGTACTGATCCAGATTCGGGAATATGAGGATACACCATTAAAATCGGTTTATTTAAGTGGCGCTGAAGTATTGCTGGAAAATGACGATAAGGAAAACTACAACCAGGTATAAGGTATATCACGTTATTTTTACTGAAATAACCAAGTGTTCATCGGTAATAAACATATGTGGAAAAATCCAGATGTTTGGCCGCGGCGCGCCATTATTATATATAATAATATAAAGTAATTCCCTTGAGGCAAACCGTTCATTGTACTGATTGCACGAAGCTGCGCTTTCTGGCCAATACAGGGTATACCAGGCAGCCTGGAAAAAGAGAACACGATGTGGAGGCTCACGATTTCCTATGATTACCATCATCGATCGGCGAACTGGCCGGCAATACGACTTAAAAGTAGCAGAAGGAACCATTAAGGCGGCTGATTTACGTCAAATTAAGGTGGACGATACAGATTTTGGTCTGATGTCGTTTGATCCTGGATTGACCAATACCGCCTCGTGTCACAGTTCTATCACATTTATCGACGGCGATAAGGGAATACTACGCTATCGTGGTTACCCGATTGAGCAGCTTGCGGAAAAAAGCAGTTATATAGAAGTTATTTGGCTTTTGTTGCATGGCGAACTGCCTACTGCGCCGCAATTGCAAGAAGTACGCGCAGCGCTGGCTGCAAATAGCAAGACGCCTGCCGAAGTTTTACAAATGATTGCCGCATTGCCGGCTTCAATGTACCCTATGGCGGCGCTTATTTCTGCCACTGCTGCTTTAGGCGCGGTATACCCAGATGCGCGCGCATTCAGCACACCGGAACAAAAAACCGCTCACATTTACCGGATTATTGCGCAAATGCCTGCGCTTGCGGCGGCAATATACCGCAGGACGAAAGGCTTAAACTTTGTTGAGCCGGATCCATCCTTAAGTTTTGCCGGCAACTTTCTGCGCATGATGTTCAAAACAGACAACGAAACATATACACCTAACGCAACTTTAGAAAAAGCGCTAGATGTTTTGTTTATGCTGCATGAAGACCATGAACAAAATTGCAGCACCAGCGCCGTGCGCAATGTTGCATCTTCCGGCGCAGACCTGTATAGCTCTATGGCTGGCGGCGTTGCCGCACTGCTTGGCCCCTTGCACGGCGGCGCTAATGAAGCTGTACTGCGGATGCTGCACCAAATCGGCACAGTAGAAAATATTCCGGCGTTCGTCGAAAAAGTAAAATCCGGTGAAGGACGCTTGATGGGCTTTGGCCATAGAGTGTATAAAACATTTGATCCGCGCGCAAAAATAATTAAAGAGCTGGCGTATCAAGTGTTTGCTGTTACCGGCACTAACCCCTACTTAGATATTGCGATTAAACTGGAACAAATCGCTTTGGCTGATGAATATTTTATCAAGCGCAAACTCTACCCGAATGTCGATTTTTACAGCGGATTAATCTATGAAGCAATGGGTATTCCGGTTGAAATGTTCCCGTTGCTGTTCGCTATTGGGCGCACCCCAGGCTGGACTTCCCAATGGCTGGAATTTGAAAACGATCCGGAAAATAAAATTGTGCGGCCGCTGCAAATCTACACCGGATATGATCAGCGCGACGTTCCTGCTAAATAACCTTTTAAGCGTATATAAGTTTGCTGGGATTTGGTATAATTGCCAAATCCCCTTTTTTATAGCTAAGGAAATATATGAAATATTCTCGTTTAGGTTCAGTTTTTGTACTGATGATTTTGTGTTCTGCTTCTTGCGGCTCCGTTAATGCAACACCTGCGCAAACTGTTTCGTCACGCGCCGCGCTGTGGATTCCGGCCGTACATTCATCTTGGCAGATTCAATTAAGTGATGCGCCAACAGCGCCTTTTGCCTCTGTTGCAATTTATGATATTGATGGTTTTGACGCTTCGGCCTCATTAGTGGCGCAATTGCACGCACAGCATATACATGTACTTTGCTATATAGATGTGGGAAGCTGGGAAAATTTTCGCCCAGACGCCGGCAGATTTTCTACGCAGTTACTAGGTAAAACATTAAATGGCTACCCGAATGAACGATGGCTGGATATAAGGCAGATTGCTGCTCTTGCCCCAATTCTTACGGCGCGTATGCAAATGTGTAAAAATAAAGGATTTGACGCTATCGATCCTGATAATGTTAATGGGTATGAAAATGATACGGGATTTCCTTTGACTGCGCAGGAGCAAATTCAATTTAATTTGTTTATTGCGCAAACCGCGCATTCACTGGGGCTTTCCGTTGGATTAAAGAATGATATCGATCAAATTCCTGAATTATTGCCATATTTTGATTGGGCGTTAAATGAGCAATGCTTTGAATATCAAGAATGCTCTACATTGCTGCCGTTTATCCAATCCGGAAAAGCAGTGTTTGAAATTGAATATAATCTTAAACCCAGCCAATTTTGCAGCCAGGCAAATGCATTGGATTTTAATTCACTCTTTAAAAACGTGAGTTTGGATGCGTTCCGTATCCCATGCCGCTAATATTGTGGATTGGTCTCTGCTCTATCATTTCTACCAAATATATTGCAATGCGCTATGCAAAAAGTTTAAGCTCTTGACGAAAGAGCAAATTTCCGTACAATAAAAACTAAATATATTTCAAGCTTACTCTTTCGGCAGGTTTGTGAGAAGAAGGTTTTAAGAATACGATGATCTGCAAAAATTGCGGTACTATGAATACACCGGACGCGCGCAATTGCGTTCAATGCGGTAGGCCGCTCGTCAGTTCTAATCAACTGATATCAAAGGCTCCCAGCCGGCCCAGAATGGCGCCGCTGGATCCGCAAAATAATAATCCCGCCGGAGATAACTTGTTTGGCGGTGATAATTCTTACGATGTCACCCGGCGCGATTCTAATTCCACATCGGAAATTCCCCCGGCCGGGCAGTATCCATCTCGGCAAAATGGCGGCTCATCTGGGCCAATGCGGCGTTCCGGGCCAATACACCCATCAACACCGAATGATATATCTATGCAGCGATCAAATGCAGGGTATCCATTTAACTCGGCGACGCCACAAACACCGCAGCCACAGCAATTTGTTCGGCCGCCAAACCCGCCGCAGCATCGTTCCGGGCCGGTATACCCTTCTCAGCAGCCTGCTTCAGAGCCAAATAATAATAATAATCGACTGCCGGCGCCATATCGGCCAAATATGCCAAATGTACCAAATAATACTGGTTCGCCGCAGTTTGGGGCAAGCTCGATGCAGCCTTCCCGGCAGTTTCGCTCAATGCAGCAGGGCCAATCGGGACAGTGGGATTTATTTGAGGATGTCAGTAATTTATCCGGTCAGTGGAACATGCAGCAATTTCGGAATACTGGTTTTGGCGAAGGAAGTGTTATACGCAACGGACTTATACGTGTTTTAGGCGTATATGAGCCGATTCGCAAAATTACAATGCATTCAACAGTGCAGCGCTGGATGGCGGTAGATATGAGCCGCGGAGGTGATCGCATTATTCTTGTGCGAATTCCTCTACAAGATATGAACGCGATTGAAGCTGATTTTTCCCGCGAAATGATCTCAAATAAATTGCGTGATATCAGTGAACATCCAAATGTGCAAAGATTTATTGACTCCTTCATCGATCAACAAGCGATCTATTTCATATTTGAGGCGATTGAAGGCAGATGGCTGAGTGACCGTGTAGAGGAATTAGGAACAATCAGTGAGCAATCGGCCAAAAAATTACTGGGTCAAGTGTTAGATGTTTGCGAATTTTTAGAAAATCAAAGGCCGTCTGTGCCGCATGGTGAAATTTCACCCGATTCGCTTTTATTATCAACGAATGAAGAAAAAATATATGTTTGTAATTGGTCTATTCCGCTTTTAGCGCATGCGCTGAATGTTAAACTTCCCGGTAAACCTGCGCTGATAAAAAACTTTTCCCCGCCTGAAGCGGAACCGGAAGAACCTAAAATTGCAAATGACTTATACGCCGCCGCTGCTTCATTTTATTATGCAATGACAGGCGCTAATATGGGAGTATATCATTCCGGTCTATTTCAGCCGATTCACCAACTTAACCCAGCTATTAGCGCATCCATGGATCGATTTATTAATAAATCACTGCGAGTGTCGGCGGCGCAGCGCTATATCGATACGGAAGATATGCGCATCGCTTTGGAAAAAACCGATCACAGGCAGCAAAAGCGCTTGAAAGATACGCAAGGTTCAACCGGTGGTATGTCGATTATTATCACCACAATTGTTTCACTTATCGTGATTACCACGCTGATAACCGGTCTCATAATTCATGCACAGTTATCTTCTTCTTTGGTTTCAGTAACTCCGCAGCCAACACCTACAATTAACCCTACCGCGGTTGCGTTAGCGCAAGAAGGATTAGGCATTAGCGAGGGGCAAATGGCGTTTTATACTGCTGATACAGCAACATATAAACTTACGCCGCAGCAAATTGTAGCGCAAGCGGCGGCTGGAACGGCAATACCTGCAGCTGCGGTTGCAGAAGCGCAAACAATGATTGGCGCACAATATTATGCGAAAGGCGATTACGCCAACGCGGTCATCTATTTTGCCGACGCCACAAAAACCGATCCCAGCAACCCTGAGGCCGCTATTTACCTAGCGAATGCGCAAATTATGGCAAGCAGCAATTCCAAATTTATTACTCTTGCGGTCGCCAGCAGTTTTAGTGGGCAGGATCTTACCTCAACATTGCAGATTCTACGCGGGATATCAATAGCGCAAAACGAAATCAATTCCAGTGATGTGTATCCGGGGAAAGTAAAAATTGCTATTGCCAGCGTTGGGTCAGATGGATCCGGCGCAGTTCCTGTTGCGTCTTATCTTGTTAATATGGTGCAAAGCGGCAATGCCGACCATGTTGTTGGCGTTATTACTTGGGCGCCAAATAACTTAAATGCAAATTCTGCAACTTTAATTCAACAAGCGGCCGGTATTTTAACTACAGCGCAAATTCCCATCATTGCTCCCGAAAGTGTTACCGATACGGTTGGTGGAACGCCGTATTTTTACACATTAACAGCTTCAGTAGCTGAGCAAATGACAGCTATGGCGCAATTTGTCCTGCAAACATTCCGGCCGTTTTCTATTGAACTTGCAGTAGATCCTTCAAACGCCAGAAACCAAGAAGCGGCGTATATTATGAGTAAAGTACTTAGCAGTATTCCTAACGGCCCTAACGTACACACTGATAACATTTCACTGCAAAACAGCGCTTCGTTTACTGCCGCTGCAAAAGACACCGGCGTTTATGGCTCCGGCGCGGTAATTGTTATTGGCAGCGGCCAAGACACTATTGCTATGAATAAAGCGTTGATCTCATATGGCTTAAATACTCCCATTATTGCCGGACCAATGGCCGACACACCATCGCTTCTTGGCCAAGGAAATTCTGCAATGGCCCAGTATGCGCTTCAGCATGCTGCACAGATGGGCAATATATATACACTAAGCCTTGCGGATCCTTCAATTTGGAGTTATTTAAATCAGCAGCCTCCTCAATTTTTTCAGAAATTTTTTGCAACCTTTTCAACGCAAACCAACGTTATTAACGCAGATCAAAATGCAATTTTATCCTATGATTCGGTGTATTTAATTGCAACTGCATTGGTCAATGCCAATGATTGGACAGCAAAAATTGTTCCTTCAACGCAATCCCTTCGCAACGCATTGGATGGCGTTACCCCTAGCCAGCCGTTTAACGGGGTTAGCGGACTCATATCTTTTGATAGTCAAGGTTTGATTGTGCATCGCGCAATGGAAATTATGAATTTGCAAGTAAGTCAAAATTCAGTGAATAGTAATGGTCAGCATAATTTGATTTTGCAGATTGTAACCATAGTAAATGGCGCCAATTCAGTATGCGCAACTGCGGCGCAGCAAAATTCCTGCGCGCCGAATTAAAATTGGAATCAAACTTGCAGAAAAGATAACAGCGATATTTGGTGTTTGGCGTTTCGTGCGAAGTAATTCATATTATTGACGCCAAACATCGCTTCGTGTCAAAATAAGAAGATACGGAAAATACCATTTTGCAATCCCTTCAAACAGCTTTATTGTGTTTTTTAGGGGATATGTTTGCAAATGAACCCAAAAAAGTTCTCACGCATATAAAATCCTGCTGAAGTTGGTTTTTATTATGATACAATATACTCACAGTGATTATCTGTCAAAATTATGTTTGGCAGTTTAAGGAGAGACACGTTACATGTCTTATAATGAATTTTTTTTTCATTTAGTGGAAAATGAAGATGAAGACGAGTCCGTTTATGTTGAACATATTGATATGGAAGATTTAAATGACTCTGCCGATAACGATACCATACCTAAAAATTCAGAACCTAAGTTTGCGGAAATTCTGCCAATTATTCCTTTAAAAGGCGTTGTAGTGTTTCCTTTTGCGGTAACTCCCTTGGCCGTTGGCCAAGAACGCTCGATTGCGCTGATAGACGACGCTATGCGCGCTGACAGAATTATTGGCTTGGTTGCACAAAAAGATCCTGAATTAGAGCAAGGCGGACCCGATGACACGTTTCGCATTGGCGCAGCGGCGCGTATAGCGCGGCTGATTCGGCTGCCTGACGGCAATATACAGATAATGGCTCAAGGATTAGAACGCATTGTTATTGATGAATATGTGCAAGAAACGCCTTATCTCAAAGCTAAAATTCACGTTTCCAAAGAATTAGTGGAAAACGACATTGAAACGGAAGCGCTGAAGCGCAGCGCGGTCGATCTTTTCCAGAAAATGGTTGGCTTGGTGCAATATCTTTCCGAGGAATTGGCGATGGCAATTATTAACTTGGAAGATCCGCGCCAGATAGTTTATTTTATTGCCTCTACTGTCAAAATGGATCTCCACTTTCGGCAGGAATTGCTGGAAATGGATTCTGTGCGCGGAAAATTAGAAAAAGTCATCCAATTTTTGAATAAAGAATTAGAGATTCTTGAGCTTGGTAAAAAATTGCAAAATCAAGCGCAAGATGAAATGACTAAAGCCCAACGAGAATATTATCTGCGTGAACAGATTAAAGCCATTCAAAAAGAATTAGGAGAAGAAAGCGACGACGCTGCCGCAATCAATGAACTTCGCTCGCGTATTCAAAAAGCCGGTTTATCTGAATCTGCCTTAAAAGAAGCAAATCGGGAATTATCTCGCTTGGAGAAAATATCTGCTGCGTCACCCGAATATTCCGTTATCAGAACCTATCTTGAAATGATTGTTTCGCTGCCATGGAATCAAATGAGCGAAAGTGTTATTGATATTCAGCGATCTCGCGAAACGCTGGATCAGGATCATTATGATTTAGAGAAAATTAAAGATCGAATTTTGGAGTACTTGGCTGTTAGAAAACTTCGTGAAGAACGGCTCAACGAAAATGGTGAGAAAAACAGCCAGATGCATGAACCGGTGCTGTGTTTTGTCGGCCCTCCGGGAGTTGGCAAAACCTCACTTGGGCAGTCGATAGCGCGTTCGCTGAACCGCAAATTCGTGCGCTTATCTCTTGGCGGTATTCGCGATGAAGCGGAGATTCGCGGCCATCGCCGTACCTATATTGGCGCAATGCCGGGCAACATTCTGCAATCATTGCGACGCGCTGGGGTGCGAAACCCGGTGTTTATGCTGGATGAAGTTGATAAACTTGGAGCCGACTGGCGCGGAGATCCTTCATCGGCGCTGCTGGAAGTGCTGGATCCTGAGCAGAATTTTAGTTTTCGCGATAATTATTTGGATATGCCATTCGACTTATCCCAGATTATGTTTATTGCAACCGCTAATGAAATGGAGCGTATTCCTCCGGCGCTGCTCGATCGCATGGAAGTAATCAGTTTATCGGGGTATACCGAAGAGCAAAAAGTTCACATTGCCAAAACATATCTGCTGCCCAAGCAATTGAAAGCCGCCGCGCTGCAGCCCGAAGAGCTGACTTTAAGCGATGACGCGATTCAGCATATTATCAGAGAATATACGCGGGAAGCCGGAGTACGCAACTTAGAGCGCAAGATTGCCGATGTGTGCCGCAAAGCGACGAAAGCAATAGCTGCCGGTACCGCGACATCTTTACATGTTACGAAAGATTCGCTGTACGAGTTGTTAGGCCGGCCAATTGCCCCGGATGAAACGTTTGAACGTATTGATCGGCCGGGCGTTGCGGCTGGCTTATCGGTTACGCCATATGGCGGCGATGTGCTGTTTGTCGAGGCAGCTATGATGCCAAGCGTGGAAGAGCAGCTGGTTTTAACCGGCCAGCTTGGCAATGTAATGAAAGAATCGGCGCAAACCGCGCTGACGTATGTTCGATCAAACGCTGCTGAATTCGGGATAGACCCGCATGTATTTCGTGGAATGAGTGTGCATATTCATGTGCCGGCTGGGGCTACACCAAAAGATGGCCCTTCGGCGGGTGTAACGATTGCTACGGCGATTGTATCACTGGTCACCGGGAAAAAGGTGCGCTGGGATGTAGCAATGACCGGTGAAATATCGCTGCGCGGCAAAGCTTTGCCGATTGGCGGGCTGCGCGATAAAGCGCTGGCGGCGCATCGCTTAGGCATTCATACGGTTATATTTCCCAAAGGGAACGAAATGGATTTGGATGATTTTCCACAGGATTTGAAGAAGGAAATGCAATTTCTGCCTGTGAGTGATGTAAGCGAGGTCATTGCTATTGCGCTGGCAGATCCCCAGTAAAGCGCATGCGACAAAAAAAGAAGCAGAGTCAAAAACTCTGCTTCTTCTGTTTATATATATTTGTAAGACGGTATTCGCGAATTAATCTACAATGGGCACAAATGCAAATTTTGTGCCTTTCTGCGAACCCGTCTGAGTAAACGATTCATGTAATATCTCGGAAACATTGGGATGTTTCCAACTAAGCTGCTCTACTTTCTCGCGTATCGACGCAAGTTGGGCGTGAATTGCCTGTCGTGTTTGCTGTTGTTGTCTAGCTATTTCCGATGGGCGTTTCCCTTCTACGAGCGCAGCGCAGATATCGCGCTGCCGTTGTGTTAGTGTTTGTCCCAGCAATTCCAGCGCTTTTTCAGCCAGAGAAATGGTCTCACCCGTCTTGGTAGACTTACGATACGCATCTAAATCTGGTTGATGAAATATCCAGCGATCTGCAATACGAATCCCTGGAATTTTTTCGTTTTCGACGAGGCGCATAAAGTGCCAGTAGCTCATGTTGAGGTATTTCGCGGCTTCACGAGTCGTCATGAAGCTGTTCAGAGGGATAAAAGAGGGCGCGGTGATGTTGTCTGAATTCAATGCCATTGAGATCTCCTCTCCTCGGCAATGGAGTCCGCCATGCGTATGCAGGGCGTAAAACTTCGCTCCGCAGCGTTGTTTCAATTACACTATACCATATATTGGCTTATTAATCAATCGTTATCCTTTAAATTTTGTTTAAAGTCCAAGAAAAATTGGATATTTCACCCAAAAACATAGAACAAATACCCATTTATGCCTGTCCCATTTTTCTTATTGGCCAATATTTTGTGCCGCGGCAGCATGATTTTTATTTAGGCGTTGCGAGTGGAAAACCCGAATTTTTTTAGCGCCTGAACGGCGCCAACGCACGTAAACTCAGCAAGCATCGGCAAAACCCTGGCTGCCGCTACCGCAGCAGCAGCGCCAATGACCAAGGATGGGGCCGCTCCGGAAGCAAATAACAATAGCGCAATAGTTCCTTCACGAAAACCTAAACCGCTGGGAGTTATGAAGCTTAAAAATCCAATAGCCCAACCGATTGCATAGATTCCCATATATACGAGAATTATTTCCCAGGACTTTATGGTAAAGCCAATAGCATATAAGGCAAGCGCAAATCCAATTCCTACAGTCAGCCAGCTTGCCAGCCACATTAACAGCACGGGAACAATATCTTGAAATCGCATGGTTACCAAAGCAATTTCGCGTTTCAGCAATTTGCCGGCGTATAGAAATATGTTGTTCATCGTTTGCGGGCGCAGTCCAAACAGCAATATCGGCAGCCCTACAATCAGCAGTACCGCCGCAATAGACCGAATATACGCGCTGAATGCGCCTAATTGATTTGTGCGCGGCCAAAATGGCAGCGTAAGCATGAAGAAAAGAATTGCTCCGGCAATTTTGGTTGCAAGCTCTACCGTCATACTTATGAAAGTTTTAGTTTTTGGGGAGCCTTCACGCTCGGCATAGACGACACGCGAAGCAACATGCCAAACATTTCCGGGAATATAGCGCACCAATTCTGCGGTAAGGTAAATATATTCTGCAGTAAAAAGCGGCAGATGAACATCTAAGCGGCGCAGAATCGCGCGCCAGATGGCGGCAAATGAAAGCTCTTGCGCAATAAAAAATAAATATGCCACTATAAGCGCCGGCCAGCTAATGCGCCAAGGAAAACGCTGTGCGCTGCTCCAGCCTGAAATAAACGCATGAATAATGAAGTACGCCAGCGCAAGTAAAAACGCCGCTTGCGCTAAGCGTTTCAGCCATTGGCTGCGCAGCAGCGCCATTACTTTAGATTGCTGAAAAACGCTCAATTCAATTCCTGCCTAACGCTATATTCTTCCTCAGATCGGAAATTGAAATGCCGTATCATCTCGCTTTGTAAGCCGGTTAGCACAAACTGCGCGCCAACAATCATTAAAATAATGCCTAAAAATAAGATAGGATGGTTTTTAATTGGATCATTTGTCACAAATTTATTGATAACCACCCAAAGATCGATACCAAACCCCGTTAGAAAAGAGAGAATGCCGATTGGCCCAAAGAGTCGCAAGGGGGTACGCAAATAGCTGGTTAAAAACAGCACAGTCATTAAATCTAAAAAGCCGCGTAAAAATCTTCGCGCGCCAAATTTTGATTTGCCATATTGCCGGGGATGGTGTGTTACTTTTACTTCAGTCACCGAAAATCCGCGACCCTTGGCCAGCACAGGAATAAATCGATGTAATTCGCCGTAGAGTTTCAGCTCTTCTATCAATTCACGCCGATACGCTTTAAATCCGCAGTTCATATCATGCAAATACACACCGGTGAATTTGCGCACCGCGGAATTGAAGAAAAATGAAGGAATAGTCTTAGATGGAGGGTCATGCCGAGGAAATTTCCAGCCGGAAACAAGATCGTACCCTTCATGAATCTTCTGTAAGAAGTTTGGGATTTCGGCAGGGTCATCCTGCAAATCGGCGTCCATTGTAATGATGATTTTTCCGTATGCGTGTGTAAAACCTGCTAATAATGCCGGAGATTTGCCGAAATTTCTGCGGAAGCGAATGACCCGTACACGATAATCTTCCTTGTGTATAGCCTCTGCGATTTTAAATGAGCGATCCGTGCTGCCATCATCAATAAAAATGATTTCAAAAGATTCCCCCACCCCATCCATTGAAGCGCAAACTTTGCTGTATAATTCCTGTAAACTGCCCTCTTCATTTAAAAAGGGAATGATAATTGATACAGCTACCGATGATTTGGATTGTTCTTCCCTTATGACTGAATTTTCAGTTATGGGAATAAATTGATTGAGCGCATGGATTATTTCTTGTTCCATGAACAGGCTCCTGATACATTGCTGACGCCGAGTTAAACCAAAGCGGTCATGCCGGCTTATATGTTTATAACGAATAACATGGGCGAATAGAAGCGCTTTCAAGAACAATTCCCAGAAATTCTCAGCAAATTCTCAGAAAAATACCGCCGCTTCGTCTGAACATGTTTGGCTGTAATAATTAACACATCTTTAACATTCATAACACATAATTAACATAGTGGGGTTAGAATCAGTTCGGAACTTCAAATTGAAGTTTTTTTTCAACACTTTTGGAGGAATTATGACACTGAACCAATTCGGCCGCAAATTATATACTGTTGCCGGCATTGTAGGAGTTGCTGCGATGATGTTTATTGCAGCCTGCGGAAATACTTCTACTGGATCAAACAGCTCATCAGTAAACACTTCACTTACTGCTTGCCACGTTACCGCGGCAGACCTGACACTTAGCACTTCATCAGCAACACCAGCTGCTCCTGCAGCAATTACAGGCCTTTCCGGTCAGCAATTAACCATTGACGGTTCTTCGGCGCTTCAACCATTTTTTGTAGCTGCCGCCAAATATTTCGATCAAGGCGAAGGCACACACACAACAGCAGTTGCTAATGGATCTGGCAATGGGTTAAAAGACGTTGAATCTGGCGCAGTACAAATCGGCATGTCGGATTTCTTCTATCAGCAAGATCCCGCTGTTCCCAATCCCTCTACTGTTTTTGCAGACCTTGTAGATCACCAAGTAGCAGTTGTTCCGTTCTCATTAGTCGTCAGCAAAGATATCAGCTCACAAATTGAGAACCTGACAACACAAGAAATTGTTGATATTTATACCGGCAAAGTTACAAACTGGAGCCAAATTGGCGGCCCGAACGAATTAATCACCGTTATTAACCGCCCGCTGGTTTCCGGCACACGCGCTACATTCCGCCAATACGTTTTAAAAGGCGCTGTGGAAAGCGCAGGCACAACCTTAACACAAGATACAACCGGTGCGGTTGCTGCTGCTTTAAGCACAACCAACGGCGCTATCGGATATGTTGCTAATGGTTTTGTGTTGAATCAGCAATTTTCCAGCTCCATTTTCCCAATCTGCATCAATGGATTTGGCGCAACTTCACAAAACATCAACAGCGGAAGCTACTTATATTGGAGCTTTGAGCACGCCTACACCAAGGGTACACCGGCGGCGAACAGCGCAGCGCAGCAGTTTTTGAATTATGTAGTAACTGCTCCGGTGCAAAATTCCTTGCTGCCTCAGTTAGGCTACTTGCAAGTTAGCAATTTAACTCAGGCTGCCCTTGCCACACACCCCGCGCCTACCAACTAATTTTGTAAAATAAATCAGTCGGCAAGCTCGGAAGAGAATAAAAGAGAAAGGCAGAGAAACAATGATGATTCAGAGTTCTCTCTGCCTTATCGAATGTAAAGATACAGGAGAAATCCTATTATGAGCAAAGCGCAGATTCAACAAGCTGATTCTGCAGCAAGGCTTGCCGGATCAGGCAAATTTTCCTTAAAAAAGATATTTGATGACTCGGCTGCCATCTACTTTACTATTTGCGCGCTGATAGTTATTGCAACGTTACTGTTGGTTTACATCAATATTGGCTCTCAGGCCTACCAAACATTTACGCAATGGCATATTTCACTGGGAAATTTATTTACCTCGAATAATTGGGACGCAGTCAACAATTTTGGTTTAAAAGCAAACTTCAGCGGAACAATTATGTTAGTTTTCCTTACGGTCTTCATTTCGGCGCCATTTTCAGTTGGCATGGCTATTTTTATAGCTGAAATTTCACCAAACTGGCTGCAGGCGCCTATGCGCGGAGCCGTAGAGCTGTTTCTTGGCATACCATCAGTTATTTTTGGATTGCTCGGACTCATTGTTGTTGTTCCGTTCGTGCGAAATGTTATGAACTCACTTGCAGGCGCATACTTATATAATGGCTATGGAATTATAGCGGCAATTATTATTGTTACATTTATGGTTCTACCAACCATCACCACCATTTCAATCGACACTATTCGCGCCGTGCCTAGAGAAATTCGTGAAGGCAGTTTGGCGCTTGGGGCAACTCGCTGGCAAACTATTCGCAACGCTGTGCTGCCCGCGGCGCTTCCCGGTATCATGACCGGCGTAATTCTTGGCGTAACCAGGGCGCTTGGTGAAACAGTTGCGGTAGCGTTTGTTATTGGCGGCGCAGAACAATTTCCATTTACAGTAAACTCCGTCGCTCCATATATACATTTCAGCAACGGTTCGGATGTGCTGACAACGTTACTGCTGTTTAATTTTAAAGAAGCCACAAATAATACACCTTTATATAGTGTGTTATACACCATCTCATTTATGCTGCTTATTATTTCAGCAATTATGATTGCCATTAGCCGATATTTTGCTTCAAGGAGAGTGTATCAATGAGCAGCATAGCCGAATCAATAGTGAAAACAATGGAAAAACAAACACAAGTTCGCGCCGCAAGAAGACAGCGGGCAAAAATAACAAATCAAGTTATGAATGGCGTATTTTGGCTTGTTGCCGGCATTGTCCTTTCTGCGCTTCTTTTTGTTTTGGGATATGTTTTGATAAACGGGTATTCATATGTTTCCCTTAAATTCTTAACTTCAAGTGACTTTGCAACCGGTATTGCGCCGCAGTTATTCAATACACTGTATATCACTATTGGCGCACTGATTCCTCTTTTCATTATTGGAGTCAGCGCAGCAATATATGTATCTGAGTATGCTCGGCAGGGATGGTTTCTTAATATTCTGCGATTTGCCTCAGATACTTTAACCAGCGTGCCATCTATAGTGATTGGGTTATTGGGATTTCTGCTGTTTGTAACTAACTTTGGTGATGGACATCGCTGGGGATTTTCGCGCGCCGCAGGAATTTTAGCGCTTACGATATTGAATTTGCCGTGGATGTTGCGCGCCGCAGAAGACGCTTTGCGAGCCGTGCCTAAAGATTTCCGTGAAGCAAGTATGGCGCTTGGCGCAAATAAATTTCAAACAGTTACCCGTACTATATTGCCCGCTGCGATTCCCGGATTGGTAACTGCTTTGTTGATTGTGGCGGGCCGTATTATCGGTGAAACTGCCGCGCTCATCTATACATCTGGTGAAGCTGGGCCAACAACAGGCTGGTTTACCCTTAATCCATTTTTTGCCGGTGATACTCTTTCGGTGCATATATATTCTTTATTTGCCGATAATCCAACGACCGGAGCATACGAAGGCAGGCTTGCCACAGCGGTGCTTCTGCTTGTTTTAATCGTTATTATTAACGGCACAGCGCGGTTTCTTGGTCAACGATTACATCAGCGATTTTCTGGTAAAAAAGCGTAAGGAGCTTTATTGTTCATGTCTCAACAAAATCTTTCCAATAATAATACACCTTTAACTACTGTTTCCAAAGACGGAGCAATTAAGCGAGTAGATGAAGAGCGGCTTTTAACATCGGCTGAAACGGTTACGAAGTTGCGCGCGCCGACAGCGCCATTAAAAATTCAGACCAATAATTTGAACATTTACTATGGCGCAAACCATGCGATAAAAAATGTTTCAATGCCCATTCCTGAAAAGCAAGTGACTGCGCTTATGGGGCCATCGGGGTGCGGCAAATCGACATTTTTAAAGTCGCTCAACCGAATGCTGGATATTATACCTGATACGCATATTTCCGGTGAAGTGCTGTTTGATAACAAAAATGTATATGCGAATGGAACTGATGTTGTGGAATTACGGCAGCGGCTGGGTATGGTGTTTCAACGACCCAATCCGTTCCCTAAATCTATTTTTGAAAATGTTGCCTATGGATTAAAGATTATGGGTGGCTTCAGCCGCAGCGAAATTGCCGATCGCGTTGAAACGAGCTTGCGTGGCGCAGCCCTTTGGGATGAAGTGCAACATCGGCTGAATCAAAGCGCGTTGGGGTTATCCGGCGGGCAGCAGCAGCGATTGTGCATTGCCCGCGCGCTGGCAGTTGCCCCTGAAGTGCTGCTGATGGATGAGCCAGCATCGGCGCTGGACCCAATTGCAACGTTAAAAATTGAAGATTTGATCCATGAGCTTCGTCAGCAGTATACTATTGTCATTGTGACGCATAATTTGCAGCAAGCAACCAGAGTCTCACAATATACCGGATTTTTCTTGACCGGCGCGCTCATTGAATTTGGTCCAACAGCGGATGTATTTGAACATTCGATGGATGAACGCACCTACGATTTTATCATGGGGCGATTTGGATAACTACAGACCTATATTTGGCGTGAGCCGCTGGCAAAGACAGGAGTTTTGTTATGGCGCGTGATGGATTTCAAATAGCGCTTCAGCAGATCGAAGAGGATTTGCTGAAGATGGCGGCTTTTGTTGAAGATGTTATTGCAAAGTCTATCCAGGCAATGACCCGCAGCGATAATCGGTTGGCCGACACTATCATATCGAATGATTTGGTGGTAGATGAACTGCGGGAACACATTCACGAACATGTTGCGCTTACTATTGAAAAGTGGGCGCCGCTGGGCAAAGCATTGCGGCGAATTTTAGCGTATTTGGTAATTGCCGATGAATTAGAGCGCATGGGTGATTATGGTGTGCATGTTGCTCGCAGCGCACACGCAGGTTTTCCTTCAATGCCGCTGGAGCTTATTGGCAAAATGAGTGATTTGGCGCAGCAGGTGCGCATACAACTGCGCAGCGGTGTAGCTGCGTTTGCCCAAAATGACACCGATGCAGCACGCGCCGTGTGCTTGAATGATACTGCAATTGATGTAGCGTATAAAGCGCTATACCGGGAACTGCTAAAATATATGAGTGAAAATTCCGAGGCTGTGCAGGAAACGACGCAATTTTTGTTTACCATGCACGATTTGGAGCGCATTGGTGACCGCGTAGCAAACATATGCGAGAGTATCATATATATAGAAACCGGTAAATATGAAAAACTAAATTAAAGGCTTACACCATGGTTTACACTATTTTGCTGACTGAAGATGAAGCCTCCATTCGCGATATGCTTGCGTACCGGCTTCGTTCGGAAGGATATAATGTTATTACATCCTCCGATGGCCCGGATGCGCTTGACGCCGCGCATAAAACCCACCCCGATCTTATAATTCTGGACTTAATGCTGCCTAAATTAGATGGATTGGAGGTGTGCAAGCAGTTGCGGGCAAATGTTCAGTTTCAGTCTACCCCCATCATTATGCTAACTGCCCGAGTAGAGGAAAGCGATAAAATAATTGGGTTAGAGCTTGGCGCAGATGACTATGTTACGAAGCCATTCAGCTGGCCGGAACTGCGCGCAAGAATCCGCACTCAGATTCGGCGTACCGAAACGGGTGGAACGATGCGCGGCGATATTACGGCGCATGGCGTTTTGGAAGCGGATGATATGGTGGTAGATATCGATCGCAGAATGGTGACGCGCAAATCGGTAGAAATAGAACTTGCGGCGCGGCTGTTTGATTTATTGGTATATTTCATACAGCAGCGCGGGCTGGTTTTAACCCGCGCACAGCTGCTTGAAACGGTTTGGGGGTATGATTATGACGGTGATAATCGCACAGTAGATGTTCACGTGCGTTGGCTGCGTGAAAAAATTGAAGATAACCCCTCCAATCCGCAATTTATCCAAACGGTTCGCGGGGTGGGGTATCGATTTAAAATGTGATATTAATGGTTCATTGGTAATTGCATAGCCGCGAATTAAGCGCTTTCTTGTGTTGCCCCGGAATCTGGCGGATCCGGTTCGATTTCTGCGTAAGCAGAACTTTGGCTAGCCTTAAACGAAATTTGCAAGTCGTGGAGCGCGCCGGAAAAAACCGCATTAGCTTTATTCATTGCCTCATCTAAATCGAGTTTATGATACAGAAACATGCGCAGCGCTTTATCAGCTTCAACAGCTGCCTCCAGCCGCGCCCATGCTTTTGCGTCTAACTTCAGCGAATCTTTCAGCGCAATCAAATACGTTCCCTGAAGTGAAGCAACTCGGCCGAATTCTTCACTTGCAGTGCGCAGCCGCTCAATTTGCTGCGGATGGACGTGAACTTGCGCTAAAAGCGACCAATGCGATCCCTTTTGTTTGGTATAATGTTTTTTCAGAAGCTCATCCAGCTCTGCTGCAAGAAAACCCATAAAACGCCTTCTTTCACGATGGTAAAATACCAATGAGGAAAATTGAAAGAATATGGCGGATGAAAGGGCAACTACTTACTTTTTTTCAGTAACGATCTTGCAATAACGATCCGCTGAATTTGGCTTGTGCCTTCAAAAATCTCGGTAACTTTCAAGTCGCGCATAAAGCGTTCCAGCGGCCAATCTTTCACATAGCCTGCGCCGCCAAGAATTTGAATTGCATCGGAAACTACTCGCTGCGCCATGCCGGTTGAAAACAGTTTAGCCATGGCGGCTTCGCGTGTTGCCGAACCACAGGTGTCGAGCGTGGCAGCTGCCTGAAAAGTTAGCAGCTCTGCAGCTTCAATTTGCACAGCCATATCGGCAAGCATAAACTGCACACCCTGAAATTCAGCGATGGGTTTACCGAACTGCTGACGTTCCTGAGCATACGCTGTTGCAATTTCCAAAGCGGCTTTTGCCGTTCCGGCGGCGGCGGCGGCGATATTAATCCGCCCGCTGTCTAACGCCGAAAGAGCGATTTTTAGCCCTGCGCCTTCCGCTCCTATTCTTTGTTCTTCTGCAATTACACAGTTGTCAAAGATCAGTTCTGCGGTTGGCGAGGCGTGCAGCCCCATTTTTCTTTCAATTTTACCTACTGTAAAACCAGGAGTGCCTGATTCTACTATAAAAGATGAAATACCTTTTGAACCTGTTGTTCCGGGTTCCCGCGCCATAACAATAATAACATCGGCAACATTGCCGCTGGTCACCCAAGTTTTTGTTCCGGATAACGTATATGAACCATTTGCATATTTGGCTGTGGTACGAAGTGAAGCAGGATCGGACCCGGCGTGAGCTTCGCTAAGCGAAAAGGCTCCAAGCATAACGCCTTTTGCCATTTCGGGGAGATATTTCTGCTTTTGTGAATCCGCACCAAATTGCGCAATGATTCCGGCAGCCATGTTATGCACAGCAAGCCAAACAACTGTTGATAAATCTGCCGTCGCTAATGATTCATACGCCACAGCCGCAGAAAGTCTGCTCTGTTTTGCGCCTTGCCACTCATCGGGAATCGTCATAGCAGTAAGGCCCAAATCAGCTAAAGGAGCCATCAGCTCGCGCGGAAACCGTTCCTCGTCATCCCATTGAGACGCAAAGGGAACAATACGCTCTTTTGCAAAGCGCGCCAGAGTGCGCTGAATTTCAGTCTGCTCGTCATTGAGTAGTACGTTTTGCATAATTTCCTCTTCTATGTAATAATTTTACATTTCAATGGTACATCATAATCACCGGTATCTGCAAAATTACTATAAAAAAAAGACGAAGGGCATGTCCAAAAGTTCCCGATATTTTTGCTGGTAGGTGAAAAGCCAAACTCACTTATGTCTGTTTCATAACGATACACCGGCAATAATAAGTAGAAGCAAATATACTCGCGCCATGGTAAAACAGGGAACAGCACGGATAGCGCCGAAAGTAATTCGGAAACTATCACATGCTGCTTTTGATCTGCTATCTTACAATGCTTGCCTGGTAAAACAGATTTTATACAATATTTTCATCTTTTATGTAAGATACATATCATATTGATATGAACCAAGTATAGCATATATCTTACAAGATGAAGAACTATAAACCAATCTGGCTATAGCGGCCGGCGCTGAGTAAATTGCCAAGCATAGTTAAAAAGTGGCTTTCCTGTGAAGATGTTAAAACACCACTGCTGACCAATGTATTTAATTGGGTTTGCGCTTCAGCGGTAATTACCTGGTTCAGTTCTGTTTGGCTGACGCTATGCTGCGAAGCTAGCGTGACAATAGAGCTGCCAGAATGCAAATCAGATTGCAATGTGGCAACAGGAATGCCTAATTTTTGCGCAACAGCCGATTGAATACTGGAAATAACCGTAGCAAACTGCCCTTGGCCGTGCATAAAGCCCATGCCATGTTTACCGCCAAACATGCCCAAATGGCAGAATCCGGCGCTATTTGTTTCGGCTGCGGCAATTTTATTTTCAATATCAGTTGCTTTAGCCTGAGTCATTTTTCCATTGGCAACCGCTTGCTGCAATGCTGCTTTTAACGCATCGGCGTTTGCTGTTTGCAGTTGCTGCTGGGTAACATTCAAATCTTTTTCCAGCGTGTTTAGGTAGGTTTGGCAATATTGTGAAGGTGTTTTTTGCGAAGGGGTACTTGAAGCCGCGGCATTAGCAGAATTGGTTGCTGCAAATACTGTGTGGGACGTAAGGGCAAACCCTGCAGCGGCGCCTCCGGCGATCAGCAGCGCGGCAGTTGCGATGACTGCGATAATTCGTGTGCGCGCTGACGCAAATAGTTGTTTAATGCGATTCATGGAAATGCTCCCATTACAATTTTTATTGGTGGCGCAAAAAATGTATTTCTGCGTTCAACATTACTACTCACAACCGAAGCATGAAGTTTCAGGTCTTTGTAAAGTACCGGTAAAACTGGCCGCAACATATTTTGCTAGCTGTCGGCAATTGCAACACAAGCTTCAGCAGCCAGCCAAAACACTTTTTCGCGAACACTCATTTGATTATTCCAATCGCGCTTATCCCATTCATCGCCGCTGATATCATCACCGCCATATAAAATTTGTCCAAAATGCACATTACGAAATTGCGCAACTGCAAAAAACGCCGCCGTTTCCATTTCTACAGTAACGCAGCCTTCATTGCGCCGGCGGTTCACCCGTTCCGGTGTTTCGCGGAAAAACGCATCTGTTGTCCAAGTTTTTGCCAATGTATACGGCGCACGGTGTTTTTCCATTGTAGCAATAATCGCGTCGATACTTGTTTGATCGCCCTGAACTTCGCGTGAAGGAGGTAAATAATGATACGACGTGCCTTCATCGCGCAGCGCCGAGGTGGGTATGATGAGATGCCCGAGGGCAATAGATTTATGTAAAACACCGGCGCCGCCGCAAGCAATTATTTTTGTTGCTCCCAGCGCGATAGCATGCTCTAAAAACCCGGCGGCAAGCGGCGCGCCAACACCGGGATGAAATACAGCAATAGGCTCGCCATTTACTTCAATTTTATAAATCGGATTTTTACCTATTTCACTGCCCATTTCTAATATTTTTTCCGCGTCATATTTTTCGATGAGCGTATCTATAACATCCTTAAAAAAGCACGCTACAGCGCGTTTCGGCATTTCCGGCTTTTTATGGATCCGCGCCGGATCGATAATAGCGGCGTGGTCAGCGTCAAATTCTAAAATTGGGTAATCATGAACATCCATTGCAAAATCCTTATCTTTTAGTAGAGACCTGAGCCTGAAAAGGAATAAGAGGAATCTGGTGACATTCCCGGCTTCGTCAGGAGGCATGCTGCCACTTGCGCCTCCTGCTGTATGCGTTACGTATGCTCAGGTCTATAGAGTATTATGGCATTGCTATTGATACTATGCATAGGCTGAAGCCATCGAGACAATTTCGTGAATAATAACCATTTGCAGCGTAGTATATGCACTGCGAAACTGCCGTGTTTTTAAATAATTGTAGCATATACTGACACTAGGATATCAATAATGTGCTGAGTATTCAAAATCATTATCAATATGAGGTGTGTTAATATGAAGAACCGGATTCAACATATGCGGCCGCCAAAATTTTTTCTGCTGTGGCCGTTGTTTCTGCTCATTTTCAGCTCATGCGCTGGTTCAGCAGCTAACAATCAAGGCACAGCTCAAACAACGGCCACAGCGGCAAGTACTGCCGTAGCAACAGCAACCGCTGTTATTTTGCCGCCGGCAACCGGAACATCTACTCCGGGCCAATGGATTGCGATAAAAGTCTACTTTTCCAAAACCAGTGACAGTTCTTTTACCGATGTATATCCTGTTAATCGCATGTCTCCAACAATCGATGTGGGTACCTATGCGATTCAGGAGATTGTTGCCGGCCCAACTTTAGATGAACGCAATCAAGGGTATTACTCTGAATTGAATAATCTATTTACCGGCCCGTCGATATGTAAAGGACCCGCCCCAAACGCCGGACCAGATTTTACCTTAACGCTGAATATGCGCGGAGCGAAACCTGAAACGGGGGTTGCAACTTTGCAATTATGCCGTCCCACTGCAAGCCCGGGTATCGGAACAGACGCAAGGGTGAAAGCAGAAATAACGACGACCCTGCTGCAATTTCCATCAATTACACAGGTAGTCATAGTAACTGCCGACGGCCATTGTTTTGGCGATGAAAGCGGTATGGATATTTGTTTGCAAGGATAACCGGATTTATCTATAGATGTCACAAATAAAAACCGCACCAAGAGAAAGATTGCAAAGGGATACAGAAAAGCCAATTCACCTTCTCAGTTGGTCATTTTTGGCGCGATCTGAGAATGTGATGTCTATAGAGCAGCGAGAAATTTTGTGCGCCGCACACACAAGCAGAATGTTTATGCGGCGCCGCTTTTGCGCTTGACAGCCGCAGGGATGATGTGGTATCCTTGATAATTGAGTTGGCCGATGTAGCTCAGTGGCAGAGCAACGGTTTCGTAAACCGTAGGTCGTGAGTTCAAATCTCACCATCGGCTCCCCTTTTTTAACGAAGAAACCGTTCATTTCCCCCTCTATCTTTTGTCTCTTTACATTTCCAGCGCAACGGTATCACATAATTGGCGCTGCCTTGATGGAGCGCCGGTATTTTATTCCAGCGCACGTTTTGTGCGCAAATGGCGATAGAAAAATAGAAACTTAAGCGGCGCGCCATCAAACATCATTCGGGTGAAAAAACCACGCCATCCGGTATGATGGGCAAATGTTACTTCATCGGTTAATGCAACCCCACCTGCAACTTCTTGAAATCGGTGTTCATGCTGCCAGTTTGCCATTGGCCCAATGATCATGCGATCGATAAAAGATGTTGGGGTAGATCCCTGTTCGTGCCTTGCAAGCCAAAGCACTGGCAGCGGACCAAACCAAAGCCGGAATAATAATTCACCTTGTGTTAATGATGTTCGTTCATCTCGCACTATCTGTACGATAATTGGCGGAGGCGTTAGCATACTTAATGCTCGCGGATCTTGGTGAAAGCGCAGCATTTCCTCCAAAGAAGTTTTAATGATAGAACTGCACCGGTAAGTTTTCAGGGATGGTTGCATAGCTGTTACCTCCATTTTTTAATTGTATCAAAGGCTCTTCATATTTTTATTATACAAACATAGTTTATAATTACTCTGGGGAAAAATCTTTTCATGGCTCTTCCAACTACAGCGTGGACACAACTGTTCGGGGATACGCCATCCCATGCGCGGAGATTGTGATATCCCCCGAAAAGCTATTTATATGGTAACGGAACACTGCGCGGTCACACATGGGGCAATGCAATCCGGTAGGGGCGACCCTTGCGGTCGCCCTAGCTGTCCGGCCGTTAATATTTCCCAAGGATATTTTTTGAAATAAAAAGATATTGGGGGCACCCCAAACCCCGCGCAAGGGGCTACCGCCCCTTACGAATCCCCGGTGGTTGCCCGGCCACGAAAGCCCGGCGCATATTGCTCAAATATCCTGCCAGCGATTTGAAAAATATCGCTGCTTCATATACTTCCGGAGAAAATTCTTGATCCATAGTTGCTTTGGCTGTGATAACGCAAGATAGAATAGCGCTATGCGTCAACAAGATTTCGGTGTGCAGCTGAATAGATGCATAAAGTTCATCTTGCGTTGTGGCGGCGGCAACAGCGCTGAACGCCTCATACATTGCTATTGTATCGGGCAATTCTGCTTCTGAATCGCACATAATATGCACCCGTAACAAAATGCACGCTTGCGCAGAAGCGCTTAAAGGCGCGGCGAAATGAAATTCATACATAAACTATGTATCCTTTCAAAGTAGTATGGATAAAAACTGTAAATCAACATTTTTGCTTTCATACAAAGATATAAATTTTTGAATAAAAAAGTGGGCGCAGACCAAATTTTGTGAAATATATCACAATTTGCGAATTTCACCCACTTTTACTTTAATTCAAAGCTAATCTAAACATGAAAGCAGAAGTAGCGCTGTAATGCGAATCGATCGCTGATATTCTGGTTGAATTGACGGATTCATAAAAAGCTATAACAGAATTTGAAGAAAAATACCCTATAATGCAAGTAAAGTAATACATAAACAAAAATTAACAATGGAAATTAACATTACTGCAACACGAACTGCTTACAAACGATTCTTGCAGCGCTGAACGTAATTCGAGCGCAGATTTAATGAATGACAACAAGGAGCATGGTTATGATTGTTGCACAGCTAGTATGGGGATTTCTTTCCCAATTTATTCTCGGTGTTGCGCAAAACTCCGGTGGTGATTTGCTGAAGTTTCGGTTAGGAAATTGGCTGGAAAAAGCCACAGTAAAACGCAAAGTAACCGATGCGATTACACAAGTGCTAACAGCGTTTTTGCAGCGTTCAGATAATCCAAACCTAATTCAGCATTTGGCGGCAGATCCCAGTTTTGGACGAGATGAAACCATTGCCGCAATACTGGCAGACGCCGCCTATCACCCAGTGAAAGATGCGGAACAAATATCGCGGCTGGCGCAAGCATTGCAGCGGCATACCTGCGTTGCAGGAGGGTTTGCGTATGCTGACCACCCATGAGCAATTTGCCGCAATTGGTCGAATGATAGCGCTGCCCCCGTTTGCAGATCATCTGCAAGAAGATTTGCTGCGCATAGCGCAACAGGCGCAGGCGGAACTGCGCCAAGGATACGTGACAACAGCGCATTTGCTATTAGCTATAGATTTGCTGCCCGAAAGTTTTTCGGCGTTAGTGCTGCAGCGCTGCGGCATAACCCCGGACCTGCTGCGAGAAGCCATCCGTCGGCGGGTGCTGCCCTATAGCGGAATAGTTCCGGGTATTCCGGTGACAGAGTCGGTGTACCAAACCTTTGCCTCCGCTCAGCGCATCGCGCAAGAGCAGCAGGCGCCGCGCACCCGCGATGACCATGTGCTGCTGGCTCTGCTTGCGCAAGGTCTGGCTAAAGCGCTAGGATCCCAAGGGCGGGCCGCGGAAGCCGCCATGGCCCAGCAGCGCGCCGATGAGCTAAACGGCAAGGCATAAAAATGTTGGGGCGCTTGCGCGTTCCTTTTTATTTCTTCTTTTTTGCAGATTTCGGCAATGGCGTTACCGGTTCCAGTATGCCAACAACTTCTTTGCTCAATGCAATATTATCAATATCTATAATATAATGCTCTTTTGCGCCTGGGTAAGGAAACCCAATTTCGGCGTGTTTCATGGTTTCGGCAATACAATCCAGCCGTTTAACAAACACCGTATTGTCACAAACTAAAAGTATAGGCTTATCATTAACATAAACCATATATTCGCCAAACATTTTTCTGTATCTTACCACGCCAACGCCGCTAATCTGCTCACAAACATATTCAATAAAATCTGCTGTTGTCGCCATATTTTCTGTATTTTTCCCCTCACATTCAAACGTATGCCGCCACTACAACAAAAAAAGCAACATGCGTAAGTAGCCCTCGCATATTGCTTAACTTTTGGTGCCGAAGGGGGGACTCGAACCCCCATGCCTTGTGAGCACTACGCCCTGAACGTAGCGTGTCTACCATTTCACCACTTCGGCTTAACAATTGTATCATACGCGATAGCGCCGGCTCATGTCAAGCCGCCAAACTGTATACGCTGCACAGGTGTGTATTTTGCGCCGGATGCCCGCAATTCGCTTTGCATCACCACCAGTTCCTCTGCGCGAAAATGTGGCGCTTGGGGCAGGCCGTTTGCCGCTTTCGCGCTTTCGGCATACCAATCAGCGGGAAGCGGCCGGCTGTTGCGGGCAAGTGTTATGTGCGGCGCAAACGCTTTGCGATCATACGCCACCCCAACATCTTGTAACGCTTGCGCCAAGGTTTGGTGTATGGCGGCAAGCTGCTGCGTTTGTCCGGTTGTTTCAATGAAAATGACTCTTGGCTGCTTTACCGGCCCAAAACAACTGATATTTCCCAGCGCAAGTTCTGCCGGGTGGCATTGGCGCGCCGCTATCTGCGTCGCTTGCAGCGTTTGCTGCAATTGGCTGCAGGTTATTTCACCGATAAAAGCCAGCGTAATATGCCAGCTGCTTGCCTCGATAAACCGAACTTGCGGCAGCAGATTGCTGAGAATATCTTGCTGCCGCAGGATGGCTTTTTTTATCGCGTCCGGAATTTCAATCGCAATAAAAATGCGCATATGTTACTGCGCCCAAAGCATCAGCCCAAGCTCATTGGGATTTTGCAGCGCCCAATGCGCCGGACGGATCCGAACGCCGTAAATCACCGAGCCATTGCAGTCCGGTATAAACTGCATGGTGTACGAGTGGCGCCCATCATGTTGCTCGGTATGCTCCATGCGCAAAATCCGGGGATTTTGCAGGCGGCCATTGTCGTCTTTCCCCCAAATCAATTCTACCGCAACATCATCCGGCGAAAGATCCGCCAAGTATGCGCTGGCGGTAACCTGCACCGATATTCCTACACCTAACTGCCCGTCGTGCGGGCCGTGCGCATCAACGGCAAGCTGCGGCCAGGCTGCTCGCACCCGGTTCTCCCATGCGGTTAATTCGCGCGCAGTTTGGAAGTGGTTTTGCTCCATTTGCGCGCCATGCCGCGCGGCCGGCACATACATGGTATTGAAATATTCCTTTACCATGCGGCGCATACTGAATTGCGGCCCAACCGTCCGGATGGATTCTTTCATAATTTTCACCCATGCGTGGGGCACACCATTTTCATCGGTTTCGTAGAACGTGGGGATAATTTGGCGTTCCAGCGCGGCATACAGCGATTCAGAGTCGGCGTAATCCTGCATATCGCTGTTCAAATACTCGCGATCATCGCCAATTGCCCAGCCGTTGTGGCCGTTAAAGCCTTCGTCCCACCAGCCATCCAGCACCGAGCAGTTCGGCACGCCGTTTAATCCGGCCTTTTGGCCGCTGGTGCCGCTGGCCTCATATGGCCGAATGGGATTGTTCAGCCACATATCTACACCTGCAACCAAGTGACGCGCCATATCCATATCATATTCTTCAAGTATTATTACTTTACCGGCAAAATCTGGGTCGCGCGTGTAATGTTCAATTTGCTTAATCAGCGATTTGCCGGGTTCATCGGCCGGGTGAGCTTTGCCTGCAAAAATAAATTGAGCCGGTTTCGTCGGGTTGTTTAATATACTAAGCAGCCGCTCTTTATCTCGGAAAAGCAGCGCGGCGCGTTTATAGGTTGCAAATCGGCGGGCGAACCCGATGGTAAGCGCATTCGGCTGCAAATATTGCTTGCCTTTAGGCAGCAGGCTGGAGCCTTCACCTAAACGGTCGCTGCGCTGCGCATGGCGGCGCCGGGCAAAATCAATCATTTTGTTGCGCAGCAAAGTGTGCGTATTCCATAGCTCTTGGTCGGGAATAGTGTCTATTGCGCGCCACATCTGCTCGTCATCCACATGCTCCTGCCAGTCGGCGCTGATGTATTTGCGGTATAATTCATCCATTTCCGCCGCTGTCCAGGTGGGTGAATGCACGCCGTTGGTGATATGCCCAATCGGTGTTTCCTCCACATCCAGCTGCGGCCATAAAAATTGCCACATGCGGCGCGAAACTGCGCCATGCAGTTTTGAAACTCCGTTGCGGATGGATGTTGTTTTCAGCGCCAGCACCGTCATAGAAAATGTTGGCCCCCACGAAAGATCCTGCCGGGCGAACTGTAAAAACTCATCGCGGGAAATGCGCAGGCTTGGCCAAAAATTACTGAAATACCTGTCCATCAGGTCCAGCGAAAAAGCGTCATTTCCTGCCGGAACCGGCGTATGCGTGGTAAATACACTGTTGCCGGCCACCACCTTCAAACTTTCGTAGAATGAAATATTCTCGTTTTCAATCAGTTGCCGCGCGCGTTCCAAGCTGACAAACGCCGAATGGCTTTCATTCAAATGCCATACCGATGGTTGTATGCCCAGCTTTTGCAGCGCGCGAACGCCGCCAATGCCCAGCACAATTTCTTGCGCTATGCGAATTTCGTGGTCGCCGCCATATAACCGCGCCGAAAGAATTCTGTCGCGGGGGTCATTTTCTTCCACATCGGTATCTAACAGATATAAAGCGTTGCGCCCCACATTAAATTTCCAAATACGGGCAAAAACCCGCCTGCCCGTTAAATCTACGCTGATTTTGGCTTCATTGCCTTGAGGATCGCGCGCAACCTCGGCCGGTAAATCGGCAAAATTTAAGCGCTCATAAATCGCTTCCTGATCTCCGGTGCGGGTGATGCGCTGCAGAAAATAGCCTTGCGGATATAAAAATCCTATGCCGATAAAAGGCAGCCCTAAATCGCTGGTTTCTTTATTATGGTCTCCGGCTAAAATACCTAAGCCGCCGGAATAAATCGGCAGCGATTCATGCATACCAAATTCCGCAGAAAAATAAACAATCGGCCCCGGCAGTTTTTCAGGTTGATTGTGATACCAAGATTCCTGAGGATTCTGCATATATGTGTCGAAATTTTGCAATGTTAAATCGTATAACGCTAAAAATGCCGGATCGCGTGTTAGCGCCTGCAGCCTTTTGGGATCAGATTCCGAGATAAGTCGGATCGCGTTATGCCGTGTTTTCTCCCATAAATCGGGATCGATAAGGCGGAACATGCTTTGCGCCTGCGGATTCCACATCCACCACAAATTGTTAGCAATTGAATACAGGCGGGAAAGCCTTTCCGGCAAAGTTGGGAATATAGCCATTCGGCCGATTATTTTCACAAGCGACTCCTTAAGTTTAATCTTGTACCTGTTACTTCTATGATACACATATGCCCTATATGTATGTTATGTTATTTTGTCAATGTTTTAACTACTCAGGGGGTTTTGCCAAGGTCTCCATAAAGCAAAAGATACCGCGCGTTATTGATAGTCAGGCAGCAAGGGAGACCGCAAGGGGCGCCCCCCTACCGGATTGCATAGCCACAGTTGTACTGTGCAGGGTTTCATTTTTATATAAAATAGGTATTTGGGGATACCCCAATCCCCGCGTAAGGGGCTGCCGACCCTTACGAATCCCGGGCTGTTGCAGCTGCGCTGTCGTTAGAATAGCCATTCCTGGCTTTACCTCCTGAGTAGTTACCCAATGTTTATGTGTGGCTCCGCTTTGAACTAAATCCCTTTGCGGCCACCCCAAATAATTCGATGGAGCTGCGGCAATATGCGCGGCTGATATTTCCGCCAACGCGCCGCCTCATCGCCTATTGCGGTCTGTTCGGTCAGCCAGCGCAGCGCCGTGACATATTCTGCTGTATCGTGTCCGGCCATGCCCTCCGGCTGTAAAATAATCGGCAGTTGCAGCGTGGCAATTTCCGGCAGCGATTCCAGCAGCGTAAAGGTTAATTGCAGATCCGCGGAATCTTTAATAACAAATTTAAGGGTAAGTTTTCCGGTTAATGATCCGGCGCGTTTTGCCGCCAGATATTTTGCCAGAATATCCGGGCGTTCCGTCATTTTGCTGGAGCCAAGCTTCGGGCTGATGGACCAGGAATCGATAAGAGACGCCAACGCAGCGTTAAATATTGTTCCGTTGCTTTGCACATCAATGTATTGGTTATTTTCTTTCAGCGTTTGCACAAATTGCAGCAACAACTGCGCCGGCGCGGTCAGCGGCTCGCCGCCGGTCAGGCAGACTCTGCGGTTTCCCTGCGCCAGAACCCATTCCAGCAGCTCATCCGGTGAACGCTCATAGTATTCGCTGCTCCAATGCTGCACGGCGTATTTAGTGTCGCACCATTCGCAGTAATAATTGCAGCCAAAAAAACGAATGAAACTGAAGGGCAGTCCGATATCTTCCCCTTCACCTTGAATCGATATAAATTGTTCACTAACGCGGAACAATCGTCGTGTGTCCATATGTATATCTGTTCCGGAAATGGCGCTGTTATCAAACATATGGAATGGGGTCGCGGTACCCGGCCTCGGCGAAGCCTTTCAGCCGCAGCTGGCAACTGTCACACGTTCCGCAAGCGGCAGCGCCGCCTAAATAGCAGCTCCAAGTAAGGTGAAACGGCGCGCCCAGCCGCATACCTTCACGAACAATATCGGCTTTGCTCATTGCTGCCAGCGGCGCATGTATGCGCAGTGTGCGGCCGTCTTGTGCGCCGGCCTTTGTAGCTAAATGAGCGGTTTGGCTGAAAGAATCCAGAAATTCTTGCCGGCAATCGGGGTAGCCAGAGTAATCCAATTGGTTTACACCAATAAAAAGATCATCTGCGCCGCACACTTCGGCGTATGCCGTTGCAAAACTAAGAAAAATAAGATTTCGTCCCGGCACATAAGTAATGGGGATATTTTGCGCCATTTCCTGCACAGATCTATCTTGCGGTACGGCGATGTCGGATGTTAGGGCGCTTCCGCCGATAACACGCAAATTGCATGGAATAACCGTATGTTCTGCTGCGCCGAAATAACGGGAGACTTCCGCCGATGATTCTAACTCGCGCGCATGCCGCTGCCCGTAATCAATCGCAAGAGTGTAAAGCGTATAGCCATCAGCTGCAGCAATAGCCGCGGTTGTTGTCGAATCCAGCCCGCCGGAAAGCAGCACAACGGCCCGTAATTGCTTATTCATTGTTCAATAACAGCACTTTTCCTGAAAAATGTTCTGCGCCCGCCATTGCGCGCCGTTAAGATTATTGTACTACATTCAGCGCGGTTTATGGGCGCCGGCAGATATGCTACAATAAATGATATCGCATTTAAGGAAATCGGGGAAAGAACATGCAATGCCCATATTGCGCTTCAAGTGAATTAACCGTTTTAGAAACACGCGACAGCGCCGAAGGAATCCAGCGCCGCAGAAAATGCCGCACGTGCCAGAAGCGGTTCAGCACCGTTGAACGGCTGGTGTTTGAACAGCCGCCGATGATTATTAAACGTGACGGCCGGCGTGAAGCCTTTAACCGCGAAAAATTGGTCCGCAACATCTATAAAGCGTGCGACAAGCGGCCTCTTCCTGTAGGTGAAATAGAACGTTTGGTAGATGATATTCAAGAGGAATTGATGCGCACAAATCGACTTGAAGCGCCCAGCCGCATGATTGGCGATATGGTGATGGATCGGCTGAGCAAGCTGGACAACATCGCCTATGTTCGCTTTGCCAGCGTGTACTTAAACCCGGCTGATATTACCGATCTGCTTGCCATTATCGAACGTCTGCGGCATACTGAAAATGAAAATAATCTATAACGCCCGAATACTATTGCATATAATGGACGGAAATACATCTCATGCCTGCTAACACTACAAAACAAATGCCGGCGTCGTCGCTAGCTGCTAAAAATTTTACATTCAAAACTTTTCTTGGCCGGCACGGCCGATTTTGGATTACTTTTATAAGTCTTTCCGCTGCAGTGATACTTTTTATGGCTTTCCTGCTGAAACCGGCTTCGGGGCCGCAGCAAGTTGGCGCGCTGAAAATCGGCCAAGCGGCGCCGAATTTCTCGCTGCAAAACGCTGTTTCCGGGGCCACAGTACAATTAGCGCAGTATCGCGGCCACCCGGTGATGCTTAATTTTTGGGCGACAACTTGTTCGGCCTGTGTTACCGAATTCCCGCTGTTAGAGCGCACGTATATCAGCAATCAAAGCAAGGGTTTGGTTATTCTGGGGATAGATCAGGGTGAGGAAATTCAGGCAATAGCGTCTTTTGGACAAAACTACGGAACCACCTATCCTCTGCTGGCGGATATTCAGCTGAATGTTAATAAGGCGTATGGTGTTTCCGGGCTGCCGGTAACATATTTTATCGACGCTTCAGGAGTTATCCGCTATGCCTCTATCGGAATTTTGAAGCTGCCAACGTTAACTGCGGGATTGAGGTCTATCGGCATTGTGTATGCGCCGCCAAACGTATAATTGCGGCTAAGCCATGCATCCACGCGGAATATTGAACGAATGTATGGCTGCAAAATTCCGGCGCAAAACGAAGGAAGTTTTATTTTCCTATAGCCACAGAAAGTGATTCTCCCGGCTGGATTGGCCGTAATCGAGACTCTAGCTGCAATGTTTTGAAGGACTGAATGAGGTCTTCGGCGTTTTGCGAAAAATGCGCCCAGCCTTCGCAATGCACAGGAATGATTGCAGCTTGAGAAAATGCATTTGCCGTTTCCAGCACATCGTTAACATCCATGGTTAAATGAAATGGCCCGCGGGTTTTTGCCGCTCCGGCAAATGCCAGCACTGTAGAAACATGAAAGCGATGGGAGACTTCCGCGGTCCCGCTAAACCAAACGGTGTCTCCGGTGATGTATAAGGTGTTCTCTGTTTGACCATCCAAGGAAATAACAAACCCAATGACATCTCCGGTTATCCGTTCAATCAAAAATGGGCCATGCCGGGCCGGCGCGGCTGTAATTGTTAGCGTGTGTCCGTCGCGGGTTTGCAAGCTGATAAATTCCCACGGGTTAAGCCCCTGCGCATTTTGCTGCAGACGCTTTGCGCCGCTTACCGTTGTAATAACTTTGGGAACATCGGTCAGAAACGCTCTGCCGGATGTATCCAAATTATCGGCGTGCTGATCGTGACTGAGCAGAACAGCGTCAATTGGGCCAATTGCGTCTGCACTTACGGCCGGTTGACTGATTTTTTTTAATGTTACTGCTCCTAACGAATATTCACCGGGCAGATCGAATGTTGGGTCGGTCAATATGCGAAGGCCGGCGCATTCAATTAGAACGGTTGGCCCTCCGATAAGGGTTAGTTTTACGGGTATGCTCATTTAGTCAATGCCTCTATCTTTTAAAATTCGTTTTTAGCTATATTTTTTTCCTAACAATTCAGCAAGGTAAAGCAAGGAATGGCTCTTTTAACCACTGCGCGGCTACAACAACCGGGATACGTAAGGGGCAACGCCCCAAAACATCTTTTTATAAAATAGCGTACCGCACAGCCACAAAAGCCGAGGATTTGCAAGGGGTTTGGGGTGTCCTCAAATATATTTTTTATAACAAATGAAACACCGCGGTACACATGAGGTCAAACAATCCGGTCGGGGCGACCCTTGCAGTTGCCATTGCCGCCATGTTACCTATGCGGTGTGGTATCTTTTGCATTTTATGTATCTTGTCAATACCCTCCTGAATAGTTACATGTAAAATATGAAATAAGAGTTATTCCTAAACATCCGGATATGGATAATTCACCATATCCGGATACTGTTGCCGATTTATGCCGGTTATGGCATAAACGTTAGGGTTACATAATTAAAATGACCGGTGGTCCCATCGGCTGCTCGAAAACTAATGACTGCCCCGGATATGCCGGTGGTGGTGATTCCACCATGCAACCCCGGCTCCAGCGCTTCAGCAGTTGGTATCGGAGTTATATTATTTGCTATATCTTTGCACATATCTAATTCTACCAGTTGCACTGTAATAACTCCCTGCTGGGGATTCGCCTTCAATTCTCCGCTTGAAATAAGATATACATTCCCTCCGGATATCATACCTGAGGCTCCGTTAATTATATTATATGGATAATTCATCGGTGTGCCCACTATAAACGTCGGTGTTGGCGCAACTCCCATGGTTGGAGCCGGTTCCGGACAGGATGTTGCCAATGGAGTAGGATGATTACGCTTTGTTGGTGTACCCTGATATTTGGGGAAAGCAGTGGGCAACACCTTTCCTCCGCCAGACGCCGATCCACTAAACACCGTTTGCGCCGGTTGCGCTGTTTGCGAGATAAATATGATAACTCCGATTCCCAATACCGCTATACCCAGAATAATAACTGAGATGGCTTTTTTCATGCTGCTGTTCTCCTATCACTTGTGTTTTAATAACATGGCGTTGCTTGTTCA
>JAJYBV010000020.1 GCA_021778805.1 Chloroflexota bacterium
ATCCAAAGCGACTCACCTGAATCACTTTGCTCTCAAAACAAAGCTCTATCTCAAAGCTCTGCAATCCAGTTTGTCTGAACTTCGATCTCTCAAAACCTCCTGTGCGATTGATTGTGCGTAAGGTGAGATAATAATTTGGGTTTCCAACCGGCAGTGCGCGATATACACCATAACCAATAGCTAATACAGCAATAACTGCTATAATAATAAGCCGTATTTTGGTGGCGTTTCTTCGTGTAACCGAAGCCCGCGATCTTGGCGCTGCTCCTGCAGGAGCAGATTGCAAAGCCGGCGCAATCGGCTTAGGAAGTGGTTGAGATAACTGCCTTACATAGCCAGCCAGAGTATCCGCAGTTTGCGGAGAATACAAAATCGGCTGAAAGGTCCATGGGCCGTTAGGCAAATTCATCTGCTCTAATAAAACTGCTACCAATCCACCGCGGCGCGCTCCCGCTGCTGTAACTGCGGCAACAACTGCAGGGTCATTCCAAGTTTTATTATTTAAAATAACAACACAAAGCGCGCTTTGCGCGGCATACATTTGTGCGCTGTTGGCGTCTGTAGCTACTACAGTTTGCATGCCTCTGGAAGAAAGCTCACTTTCTAAAAATGATAATTCCGGCTGATTTGGCGCTGAAACCAGCAGTACATTCGATTGGGATAGCTGTGTCACAACTTTTCTCCTTTTTAAATACAGCGGAACATTATTCACAAATATTCCGCTCAACCAATTACAATCCAAAAACTAATGAACGCTTGAACTGCGTTTTAAAACGAAAATTGCTCAGCCGGAAATAACAGGAATAACCGGCAGCACTTAGGCAACTTACCTATGTTCACTTACAGTAGTTTTCTTTGTACCTGCATCATTGCGCGTAAACGCTGTATTTCCCAAAACAAAGATGAAAGCAAAAGCGTTAATTTCCCGTAGCGCGATCCAATTGTCCGCGTTCTTTTGCAAAATGTTCACATATATAATACGCAATTACAGCTATGGTTGTCACCAAAATAGTAGTAATTATTTGAATTAACAGCGTTACTGCCCAACTGGAAGGCATACCCGGAGAGGAATAACCCAAAACTGAACGGCGGGTTAACTCTATCCAATAGGTTAACGGTATAACTAACGAAATATCTCTCAGAAATCCCGGCAAAATGGTAATTGGAAAAATTGCGCCGGTTACTAGATAGAGCGCGCCGGAAATTGCTGTAGACATATCCCATGCGCCGCGTTTCAATACTAACGCCAGGCCGGCAAAGGCAACGCCAAAACCTATCAGGCTAACAAACCCAATCAGCATAGTTACGAGCAGCAATAGATAATTGACACTGACGATATGAATCGGAATTTTAAGAAACACCACACCAATGCTCAGGGTAACAGTAAAAGCAACTGCAGCCATCAAAATACGCGGCGTGGCGCGGCCGATAAGAAAAGTAATAAACCGATGCGGAGCGATATACACATATTTCAGCATGGCGTATTCTTCACGGTCGCTTAAAACTGTTCGAGGAAACTCTCCCATTACCGTATCAACAAATGCCCAAGTGGCCGACCCAACAATTAAGTAACCTAATATCGTCGGGTTAGATCTGCCGCCGCTGACTATTTGGTACATAAACACCAGCACCAGCGCGGCGGAAATTGGCTTACCCAATATATACAAAGTAAACAGCCATGGATTCGTCCAATTGCCGCGAGTTTGCCATTCCAGCCAAACCGCAGCGCGAAGCGAATTTAGCAAACCGTAAGAATTACGATTTTTCTGTTCAGTTATTGCCATTTTAAGGATAATCTCCCCTCTATTTTGGCTAATTTCTCGATATATGTCAGTGACCAAGAGGCCCCCACTAAAAATAGCAGCGCTAAAACTCCTAAAATGGCAATTTCTATTCCCGGAGGCAGAAATGACTGACCTAATTGCGGAAACAACATTTGCCGCATACCATCTAAACCAAGCGTTAGCGGAATAACTGACGCTAAACCGCCGATAATACCGCCAAGCGCGCGCACCGGAAAGTAAAAACCGGTTATTAAAGATATCGGGTCCTGCATAACTTCCTGAATTGCCCACACTTCGCGGTTATACATAAGATACAAACTGGAAAGCATCGAGCCTAATCCATACAGCGCCACCATTGTAAGGATGAAAATAAGAATCAGCAGCGGCGCCGAAACTATTTGATAAGTAACACCAAAAATCAGCGAACCAATCAGTAAAATAACTATCGACCTGAATAATGTAGCTACCATACCGCCAAACGCCATACCTGCTAATATCCACAGCATGGATGAAGGAGCCATAAGGTACAGCTCTAAATTGCCTGTTTGTCTTTCCCAATGCAACTGACCGGCCATAGACCACAATACATTTGTCCAAAACGCCAGCATTGCGCCGCCTAATACAACAAACCCGGTATATTGCGGCCGGCCCAGCGACTTATACACAAACCCAAAGGCAATAACTTGTAAAACGGGCAGCGCCACTTCATAAAAAACCCAATCTGGTTCCCGCGCGGCAGAAACAATGCGTGGATACGCCCGCCCGATGAGTGTTCGCCAGCCTAAGCGCAGCGATTCACGCCACTGAGAGGTTTTTAAGTTTTGCTGTTGTGCTGGTTCCATATTTATTTCTCCTCATCCTCACCGGCAGACTTCTCATCATCAGCGGTTCCAACCAACCGCATAAAAACTTCTTCCAGTGTCGGTTCAATGCGCCGCAAAGTCAGCACATGGCCGCCGGCGCTGCTAATGGTTTGCATTGCCGAGGTAATATATTCCTCATTTTCCAGCGCAATTTGCACTGAAACTTTGCCCTTTTGATGCATGGACTGTGCGCTGACGACACCCCGAGATTGCTTCAATTCCTCTTCAAACGCCGGCGCCCATTCCGCTAATTCAAATTGAAAGCGCGCATGTTCCTGCAGACCTTTCTTCAAATCATCAGTTTCGCCTTGCGCTACAATTTGTCCGTGGTTGATGATGGCTACACGGTCACACAATTCATCAGCCTCGAACATATAATGCGTAGTTAACAGCACTGTTCGGCCCCGTTGTTCCTGCATCCAAGATCGCACATAATTGCGAACGATGCGCGAAGCTTCAACATCCAAACCAACAGTCGGTTCATCTAAAAATAGGATTTCCGGATCAGAGACCAAAGCGCGGCACAAGTTCATTCGCTGCCGCATGCCGGTAGAAAGCGCATACACTTTTTGATTTGCCTGATCGCCCAAGCCGACAGCTTCCAGAAGCTGATCGATTTTTTTATGCGCGGCTTGTGAAGGAACGCCATAAAATTGCGCAAACATCCATAATTGTTCGCGCACAGTAAGAATGCCATAGCCGGATTGTTCGCCGCCGCTTACCATGGCAATTTTTTTGCGGATAGGAATAACATATTTATTCACATCTAATCCATCAACATAGGCTTCACCGGAAGTGGGAGCCAATAATGTTGTTAAAATTTTGATAAGCGTTGTTTTACCGGCGCCATTTCTGCCAAGTAAGCCAAAAAGTTCGCCTTTTTGTATTGTTAAACTAACGCCATCCAGCGCCGTTACCGATTTGCCGGCTTTTTGGCCGCCAAATGTAAAACCACTGCGCGATTTATATACTCTGCGCACATCTATGGTTTGAATTGCCGGAGAGTCGGCGTGCATATGAGCTGCGGTCATGTAAAAGTGCCTCCGAAATACGTCATCTAAAAATTGGGGAAACGCAAGCGTTTCACTGCCAAAACATACTTTCTGCAATTGCGCATAGTTATGTGGCGCATTATTTATGGGTGTACAGATTTTCAGCCAAGATGGACTGCGTTTTATCCGCAAAACAGTATTTTTGGCGCACAAATAAGTTGCAAAGGACTAAATTTCTGCAAAAAATACTTAATCACAAGTTTTTGGACAAAGCGCAGGTTATATCTCAAAAAGACAAGAGCAATCTTGCGTTGCAATGTTAACCTATACGCAATAAAAGTACTGGCTTCATTTTCGTTTTGCGACGAAAAATAAAAACGGTTTAGTTGGTGGGGGAAAAGAGAAGCGACCCCACAGTATGATTTTTAAGCGCATTGAAGAATATTTTCTGAACAGATCTTCGTTTTACCATCTGCTAGGACGCCCCTTTCTGTAAAAATGAGGAATTATAATTGCTAATAATAGCATACAATATTTGTATGCTATCTGTCAAACATGCGGCAAAAATTTAGAATATCTCTGGTATCCTCTAATCCGATCCACTTTGCCTATGTTTCAATAGTTTCAAATTGATGAGACAAGCTGAATTTATAGCCCATGGACATATGGACTATACATATCGATTAATATGAATATGGAACAATATGAATATCTGCGCCGGTTGGAAGCCGCAGCAATTGATTGACAACAGAACCCCATCTAAGCTCTTCCCATTTAGTTTTCATTGGCTGCCCAATAACAATTTGGGTTACATGCTGCTCACGTGCGGTTTCCGCTAATTTTTTGGCAATATTTTTACCTTGAAGATGAATCACTTCAATTTTAAGTTCTTCGGCTAAATGAATAGCGTCTTTAAGAAAATTCCTCTCCGTCTCGGAATAATAATCCTTATTTTCAATAGTTACAGCAATAATTGGCGCTTTCAATCCATGCGCTAATCGCCAGCCAACTCGAAGCAGTTGCTTTGATCGCTGACGGCCATCAAAAGCGACCATAACTCGTTCCGTTGCAGTTCGCCCCCAAGCAGAAATATAGTTACAATCATGTCCTCGGGTCAGCATTTCCAATTGTTCTTCTGTCTTTGCAGCAACACAGCGCAAGGCTAGTTCACGCAAAGCAGTAAGATTACTAAGTTTAAAATATTGTTGCAATGCTTGATTTACTCGATCCAGTGGATATATATTTCCATGACGCATGCGCGAGCGCAAGGCATCCGGTGTAATATCGATCAATTCAACTTCATCAGCTTTATCCAGAAAAAGATCGGGCAATGTCTCGCGTTGTCGTATGCCTGTAATTGATGCAATAATATCATTCAAACTTTCTAGATGTTGTATATTCAAGGTTGTAATCACAGTTATTCCTGTTTGAAGCAGTGCTTCAACATCTTGATATCGCTTTGAATGATACAATCCTAATGCATTTGTATGAGCTAATTCATCAATCAGTACAACTTGAGGATGACGTTTTATAATTGCATCAAAATCCAGTTCCTGTAATAATATTCCCCGGTAAGGAACGGATTTGCGCGGAATAATTTCTAAATCACGGATTTGTTCTTCTGTTATTGGACGATGATGTGTTTCAACATAGCCTATTACAACATCCGCGCCGCGAGATTTGCGACGATGACCTTCATTAAGCATTGCATAGGTTTTTCCGACACCGGGAGCCATTCCTAAATAAATCCGCAATCTTCCCCGCTTAGGCGCAAATAAAGAAATATCACAGCTTTCACCGCCAGAAGGTGCAGGGGAACTACGTAAGTGATACAAATCCAATAATTCTTCCGGATTTGGCCGGAGATCTTCGTTTTGAGAAGAAGAACTCATATAACCCTGCCTCACTGATATTATTTATGCTGCGCCTGATCCAGCGCAAGGTTTAATTCAAGAACATTAACATATGGTTCACCAAATATACCTAAAAATCGCCCATGAATATGCGCTTCAACAATTTGGCGAACTTGATTTTGTGTCATTCCTCGTGCTTTAGCTATGCGCGGTATCTGATAATATGCACCGGCAATTGAAATATCAGGATCTAAGCCGGAAGCAGAAGATGTAACAAGATCAATAGGTATTGGCGTATTTGCCGGCACATCAGGATTTTCTTTCTTTAACTCTGCAATATTGGTTTGTATTTCCAATTGTAAAGCAGAACTTGTCGGCCCATAGTTAGTTCCCGATGAATTTTCCGCGTTATATGGAGAAGGTGTTCCAAGCAAATTTGTAGTTGCTGATGGCCGGCCATGAAAATATTGCGGTTGAGTCCAATATTGTCCAATAATACTTGATGCAATTGGTTTACCATTTTTATATACCAGCGAGCCATTTGCCTGACTTGGAAAAAGCGCTTGGGCCATTCCGGTAATGGCAAATGGATACACAAAACTGACCAGCGCTGCAATGAGAGCTGTCAATAGGATTGCCGGCCGTAAGTATTTTAAGGTGAAGCGCCAAACCAATGCCGCTAAAGGCGCAATTTTCTTTGATAAATTTTCTTTAAAATGAACCATTGCCGTATTCGCTTTCTTCACTAAGCTAAATGTAATAATTGTAGCAGCATATCAATGGCTTTAATGCCAATGAATGGAAGTATAATGCCACCGGCGCCATAAATGAATAAATTGCGGCGCAGCAAAGCAGCAGCGCCAATTGGCAAATATTGCACACCTCGAAGCGCTATGGGAATGAGCGCAATAATAATTAACGCATTAAAGATAACTGCCGATAAAATTGCGCTGCTCGGTGACGCTAAATGCATAATGTTAAGCGCTTGCAATTGTGGATATGTTGCCACAAACACCGCAGGAATGATGGCAAAATATTTTGCTACATCGTTTGCAATGCTAAACGTTGTTAAGGCGCCTCTCGTTATCAGCAACTGTTTACCAACTTCAATAATTTCAATTAATTTTGTTGGATTAGAGTCAAGATCTATCATGTTTCCTGCCTCTTTTGCTGCTTGTGTGCCACTGTTCATTGCCACACCTACATCGGCCTGGGCAAGCGCCGGAGCATCGTTAGTGCCATCACCAGTCATAGCAACTAAGCGTCCGCCAGCTTGCTGTTCTTTTATAAGCTTCATCTTCGTTTCCGGTGTTGCTTGGGCAAGAAAATCATCAATACCTGCTTCATCAGCGATTGCTTTCGCGGTCAATGGATTATCACCGGTGATCATAATAGTGCGAATACCCATTTTACGCATTTTCTCAAATCGCTGTTTCATCCCTTGTTTCACAATATCTTTCAGATAAATAACACCTAAAATTTGTGATACGTCAGCGCTCCTAGACACAGCTACAACAAGTGGTGTACCACCTGCGCTGGCAATACGCTCTACGATAGAATTCAAATCTGCAGGAATTGCCGCTTTTTGCTCCGTTGCCCAAGTGAGCATGGCGTCTGATGCGCCTTTGCGAATTTGAACTTGGCGGCCATTCATTTCCAGGTCGACTCCACTCATTCGGGTTGATGCGCTAAAAGGTATAAAGGTTATATGTTCAACTTGTTTTTGTTCGTATTCAAGATGATACTTCTCGCGCGCTAGCAAAACAATAGAGCGGCCTTCAGGCGTTTCATCCGGAATTGAGGAAAGCATTGCAGCGTTTGCAAGATCCGATTCAAGAATTCGATAAACGGGTATAAATTCGGCCGCCATGCGATTACCTAACGTAATTGTTCCCGTTTTATCTAACAGCAGCACATCAACATCACCGGCAGCCTCAACAGCTCGCCCACTCATTGCCAGTACATTCTGTTGAACTAACCGATCCATACCAGCGATCCCAATTGCCGAAAGCAGCCCGCCAATCGTCGTTGGAATCAAACAAACCAGTAAGGCAATAAGCGCTGTAATGGATACAGCATCGCCGGAATAGATTGCAAAAGGCTCTAGTGTAACAATTGCTAACAGAAAGATCATGGTAAGCACAGCAAGCAAGATATTCAGTGCGATTTCATTAGGAGTTTTTTGCCGATTCGCGCCTTCTACTAACGAAATCATGCGATCGAGAAATGTATCACCTGGATTCGTTGTAATTCGCACAATAATCCAGTCAGATAACACCCGCGTTCCACCAGTTACAGCCGAGCGATCTCCGCCGCTTTCGCGAATAACCGGCGCACTTTCACCGGTAATAGCCGATTCATCGACAGAAGCGACACCAGCCACGATTTCTCCGTCACTTGGCACTACGTCTCCTGTTTCTACCAGCACCAGATTATCTTTACGCAATTGAGTCGCTGCAATTAATGAAAACGGCGCATTGGAATGATATTCTGTTGTATCTGCTGAAAGCAGTTTAGCCGTAGCGGCTATACGAGTCTTTCGTAAAGACTCCGCCTGTGCTTTGCCACGTCCCTCTGCCATTGCTTCGGCAAAATTTGCAAATAGCACTGTAAACCATAACCACGCAGCAACAGCAAAGACAAATCCGCGTTGATTGCTGAGTGAGGCGTCAAATAGTGAGCGAAAAAATTCAACACTGGTAATAACGCTTCCCACTTCAACGACAAACATAACAGGATTATGCGATTGAACACGTGGATCAAGTTTTTTGACGGCATCAATCAATGCGCGGCTAAGGATTTTTTTGGCAAAAAGTGAGGATTTTTGCCGATTTCGAATTGGCGCCTCTATTGTTCCACTCTGCTCAGTCTGCAGAGCAGAATCTTGAGATTTATCAGCCAAACTTTGTTGTTCTAAATACTGTTTCATAAAATACTACTTTCCCGTTAGAAGGTTTTTCTTGCCAACATAAGCAATTGTTCAACAATTGGACCCAATGCCAAAGCAGGGAAGAAGGTTAGCGCGCCAACTATTAAAATTACTCCAATTACTAGCGAAGCAAACAGCAAAGTTGCGGTTGGAAATGTACCAACTCCGGCAGGGATAATTTTTTTCTGAGCCAATGATCCGGCCATAGCCATTACCGGAATTACAAAAGCAAAGCGCCCAATAATCATCGCAAATGCGCCAGTCAAATTATAAAATGGGGTATTGCTTCCCAACCCGGCAAAAGCTGAGCCATTGTTTCCCGTCATCGAGGTAAAAGCATATAATATTTCACTTAGTCCGTGAGGCCCAGCATTACTTATTTGAGAGTATCCGCCATGATACACTGATGCGATGGCAGTAAAACCTAATATTGAAAGTGGCAAGATCAAAATAGCTAACGAAACCATTTTCATTTCATATTGCTCAATCTTCTTTCCTAAATATTCCGGTGTCCGCCCAACCATAAGTCCGGCAATAAATACCGAAAGAATAGCAAAAACTATTAAGCCATAAAGACCTGACCCAACACCTCCAAAAATAACCTCACCCAACTGTATATTTACCATTGGTATTAGGCCGCCAATCGGCGTATAACTATCTATCAAACTGTTTATTGCTCCGCAGGACGCTGCAGTTGTAATTGTTGTAAACAGTGTTGAAGATCCGATACCAAAACGCATCTCTTTGCCTTCCATATTCCCGCCTGGTTGCGCGAGCGGATATCCATGAGAGACTTGATTAACACCAAAATGCGCCAATAATGGATTGCCCGCTTGCTCTGCGCCAAGTGTAACGACAGCTCCGATAATGAATATAAAACTCACAGCGCCAAATAATACCCAACCTTGTTTTGTATTGCCGGCAGATTTACCAAAGAAATACAGCAGACCCGCGCTTATGACTAACATCGACAGCATTTCAACAAGATTCGTAAAAGAAGTTGGATTCTCAAATGGGTGAGCAGAATTAGCGTTGAAGAAACCGCCGCCATTCGTTCCAAGCATTTTAATCGCTTCTTGGGAAGCAACTGGGCCATACGCAATAACCTGTTTAAATCCCTCCAATGAAGTGACAGTGACATAATTATCAAATGTTTGCGGAACACCCTGCCATACGAGAAACAGCGCATATATAGTGCAGATTGGCAATAACAAATACAAAATGCACCGTGTAACATCTACCCAGAAATTACCAAGACGTTGAGTATTATGCCTTACTAGGCCGCGAATAACAGCCACAGCTAAAACAATACCAACTGCAGCAGATGTAAAGTTATGCAATTCAAGTCCAAGCATTTGAGAAAGGTAACTCATTATCGTTTCGCCACTATAGTTTTGCCAATTCGTATTAGTAGTAAAACTTGTTGCAGTATTAAAAGCAAGCATGGGATTCACTGCAGGAAGGCCTTGGGGATTCAAGGGAAGTTTATTTTGTAAACGTAAAATTGCATAGGTAAATAATAAGCCTGCTCCGCTAAAGATGAGCATGGAAATAGTATACCCTTTCCAGTTTTGTTCCTCATCTTCATTCACTCCCCCTGCCCAATAAAAAAAACGTTCTACAGGATGAAAAACCCGTTCAAACCACGTATTTTTCGTTTCAAACACAGCGTAAAGATAAAGACCAACTGGTTTTGTTAACAAAAGTAATATGATAAAATAAATCGCAATTTGCGCCAAGCCATTCAATGTAAAAACCATAAGATGACGCTCCTAAAATTTATCTGGCCGCAGAAGGGCAAACATCAAGTAAACTGCCAAGATTAACGCGATAATGCCGATAATGAAATATTCCCAATTCCAGATCATTGATTCCTCCGAATAATCTGCTCGCACCCTACCGTAAAGGCAATTAGCGCGGCAAACATCAGCAATGAAATCAAGACAAACAGGACATCTGACATAGAAAAACCTCTTTCTAAAAATTTTGGATCTCAGGTATTTCAAAAGACATTGCCCAATTTAGATATCCACTGAATGATTATAGCTTGAAGGAGATCATGAAAATATCATGATTATATCGGGGAAAGATAAAAATAATATCAAGATTTTTGTGTTTCCACGTTAACAAAACAGAATAGGGGGTCATAGGTTGAAAGTCAAGGGCATTACCTCCGGATAGAGACAACGCATACACTTTCATCCAATTGCGCTAAGCCATTGCGGCTTTACGGGCTTTTTATAAAACGCTAATAATTGATTTTAAGCCGATAACCTATCCCCGGCTCGGTAACAATATAGCGCGGACGCTCAGCCTCTGGCTCTAATTTCCTGCGCATCTGTGCAATACAAACGCGCAAATAATGGTTCTCATCTTCAAATTGCGGCCCCCAAACGGCCCGCAATATATTTTGGTGTGTAACAACTCGGCCAGCGTTGGTTGCAAGATATTTAAGTACTTCATATTCATTTGGAGTGAGATGTACTTCAACATTTTTTTGCAGCACTTGCCTCTGTTCAAAGTTAATAGAGATATCGCCAAAAGTAAAAATTGCGTCACAGCTCTGTGCCACAGCGCTATGAGCAGTATGGCGCAATTCAACTTGTATGCGGGCAATTAACTCATTCATATTAAATGGTTTTACAAGATAATCATCAGCACCATTACTCAGAAGTTCAATTTTATCCTCGTCACTGGAACGCACAGAGAGCACTATAATTGGCGTCTGAGACCACAAACGTACTTGTTGACAAAATGTCAGCCCATTTATCTCCGGCATCTCATAATCAAGAATTACCACATCCGGGCGCCACGTCGATATAAGTTCCATCCCCTGTTTAGAATTCCCAACCCATTTAACTATATACCCGGTTTTTGTCAGCCCAATGTGCATTGCTTTCCCTATAGCTTCATCATCATCTACAACGAGTATACGGGCTAATTTTCCATGAGAAACGCCATTATTTTCAGAAACATTTATATTCATACTTATTACATCCTCTATTTCACAGGAAGCGTAAAATTGAAAACGCTTCCGTTATTTGGTAAATTTTCAGCCCAAATTTTGCCTTGGTGTTCTTGAATAATATTCAAGCAAGCGGCCAATCCTAATCCCGTTCCCTTTGCAATTTTTTCCGGAAGCCATGGCAATTCTTGGTCTAATCTATAAAATTTCTTAAAGATTGCCTGCAACTCCGTAGGTGGTATACCAACGCCTTCATCATATATTTGGACAATAATGACTTGGCTCTCAGTGTTTGAAACTGCTTTAATAGTAATTTTACTCTTTGGCGGAGAATACTTGACCGCGTTTTCAACAAGATTAATAACAACACGCTCTATCGCAACATGATCCATAATGGCTTCGAGTGGATCCTCTGCAATATCAATAACGATGCGATGATCCTGCAATTGCCCAGATGTATCAAGTTCATCCAAAGCAGTTGCAACAACATCATTAATGGGGTAGAGTGATCGCGGCGCTGCTTTTGCTTTGCCCTCATAGCGTGATATTGTTAAAATATTCGCTACAATGTTTTCTAACCTTCGGGAACTTCCCATAATCTTTTCTATCAATATTATATATGATGTTTTGTCGATATTAATGTCAGTTTGCGTCAACGAGCTAGCTGCAGTTTGAATTGCGGTAATTGGTGTGCGCAGATCATGCGTGATTGATCCCAAAAGCGCATCCTTTAATCGCTCGCTTTCTCGTAAAGTTGCAGCATGCATAGCTTCGTTTTGCAGCGCTGCGCGTTCAATAGCCAGAGCAATTTGATCGCAAATTGTGGCAAATTGCTTTGCCGGCAACGTTTGACGAGTATCTAATTCGGGAACAAATGTCAGCAATTGTTCGATCATCGGCGTACCGCTCACCATTAAAATTCCACATTGATTGCGCAAAGGGATAAAATATGTTGAAAGATCTTGTTCAATCATTCTAGTTTGCTTAGTACTTACTAATGAGGTGGCAGCATTTTTTTGATAGTGCAGCGCATCAAACTGCGCCAGCGTTGGATTTTGGTTTTGTTGAGAATAAGCAATTGAACGTATTGCTAAATCGCCTGTCTCAGTTGGAATCCATAATGAACACGCAAGAATACCTTCCTTATCAAATTGCTTGCAGATCCATGCCGTAACTATTGGAAACAACGTACTGCTTTCATGGACTGCGGCGATTTGCTGTGAAAGATCATACAGCGCGGCAGTGCGCATCTGACTGTCAACCGCATATTGCTCCCGCTTATGCAAGGCTGAAGCAAAAAATGTAATAATCAAGCTAATCATTAAAAATGTTGAAAGAAAAATCCATTCCGAAGGATCATCGATGGTAAGAAGATAATAAGGTTTAATAAAGAAAAAATCATATGTAAGAAACGCTAGCACAGACATTAAACCTGATGAAAATTGCCGCGATGTTGAAGCAAGCCATATAATTCCCAATAAATACAAAAAAGAAATATTTACTGTGGAATGAGGCAAAATTTGCCTGAGCAGCCATCGAAGCAAAGCAATCAAAAGAGTATAAACAAAAACATACACCACAGCATCGCGAATTTGTTTCCAAACCGCATTATTTCGATTTACTATTTTATGTGATTGCAATATAATTGTGTTTGTAATGTAATCAGAAAAAATATTTAGTTCGTTTGTTATAGATTTTTTGATTTTTTGAATATGTATCATTTTCATGTCTATCTTCATTCAACCATGGCAACATGAATATAAATCACACTGCGCCAAATGCAGTGTATGCATTGCCAAAATATATTATAACATGTTGCAATAGTTTGGTTTAAACCATACAATCCCTTACGTTCCAAAATATATGCGGCGCATATGCCAGATATTGCGCAGCAAATTCGCTATTTGTCAGTTCGCGGTAGCTTTGATACAATATAAGTGAGAAATATTGTCTTTATTGAAGATGCATCATGCGTATCCCGCTGAAATTCAAGTCTTTTTCATGAAATTATGCGGCTAATCGCGGTATGAATGCAGCAGCAAACGCTATTTTTCAGAATTTTAGTTAAAGAAGACATCAATAAAATACTATCGCGCTTACGAATGCGCCAAAGGAGCATTTTCTATGGCAGAAAATGACGCAGTTATAATCAGCGTCGCCCGTACACCAATCGGAAAATTTTTAGGAAGTCTTTCCCCGCTTTCCGCTTCAGATCTTGGTTCTATTGCTCTAAAAGAAGCTGTTAAACGTTCCGGTTTACCCGGTGAAGCGTTCGAAGAAGTTATCTTGGGCAATGTTATTTCGGCCGGTGTTGGCCAAGCCCCGGCTAGGCAGGCAGCAATCAAAGCCGGTTTACCGGATGCGCTGCCCGCGCTGACCATCAATAAAGTTTGCGGATCCGGCTTAAAAGCAGTAATGCTGGCTGCGCAATCGATTAAAGCGGAAGATCAGCAGGTTGTGCTGGCCGGCGGTATGGAAAGCATGAGCAACGGCCCATACTTGCTACCGAAAGCGCGCACCGGCTATCGGTATGGAAATGGCGAATTGGTAGACTCCGTCGCCAATGATGGGTTGTGGTGTTCGTTTGAGCAGTGCTTTATGGGAGATGAAGCCGAGATTATTGCCGAAAAATTCAATGTAACCCGCGAAGAGCAAGATCGTTTGGCGTATGAAAGCCACATGAAGGCCGCAGAGGCAACAAAAGCCGGCCGATTTAAAGATGAAATAGTAGCGGTAGAAATTCCCGGCAAAAAAGGCGTTACACGCATTGAAACAGATGAATCTATCCGCCCGGACACTACCATAGAAGCTTTGGCTGCGCTGAAACCAGCTTTCAATTATGGCGCCAGAACCGTCACCGCCGGCAACGCGCCGGGACTGAATGATGGCGCCGCCGCAGTTGTTACCGTCAGCCAAAAATACGCTACCGAGCATAATCTAGCGCCATTGGCGCGCATAACCGGCTATGCGGCGGCGGCAATTACACCAAAATATATCTTTGCCGCGCCAACACTGGCGGTAAGAAAGCTTTTGGAACGAACCAACGCCAAAATCTCGGACTTCGATCTTATTGAAGTAAACGAAGCCTTTGCTGCGCAGACATTGGCCAATGGCAAAGAATTGGATTTAAATTGGAGCAGGGTTAATGTCAATGGCGGATCCATCGCGCTTGGGCATCCGCTTGGCGCAAGCGGCGCGCGCATATTAGTCACGTTAATTTCTGAACTGCGCAGGCGCGGCGGCGGCAAAGGTCTTGCTACACTCTGCCTCGGCGGCGGCGGCGCTGTCGCAATGTCTATCATTGTAGAATAATCCCTTTCGCGCTGGCCCGGCGCCTGATGCGCAGCATTTTTGCTTCACGCGCCGGAGCTAGCCATATTCCGTGCTTCGGCGCGCAGAAATTATGAGGCAAAATATGCTCGATCAAAAAAATCCCAAAGATAAACTGACAAGCCAAAACGCGCTGTATCAGCCCGAAGCGGTAAATCATATTTCCGCAACGTTAGCGGATTGGGAAAACGGACCGGTTAAAAAATCTAACGCGCGGTTCCCCGAACGCAGCAAAGTTTTTTCCACCATGTCTGGCGTTTCCATAAACCGTTTATATACTCCTGCAGATGACGCGCAGCGCGATTTTATGCAAGATATCGGCTTTCCCGGCGAATATCCCTATACTCGCGGCGTTCAGCCAACCATGTATCGCGGCAAATTTTGGACGATGCGCATGTTTGCCGGCTTCGGCACAGCGGAAGAAACCAACCGCAGATTTCATTATTTGCTGGAAAACGGCCAAACAGGGCTTTCCATTGCGTTTGATATGCCCACCTTGTATGGATACGACCACGACAACGACATGGCGGCCGGAGAATTTGGCAAATGCGGCGTAGCTATATCTTCGTTGGCGGATATGGAAATTTTACTGGATGGCATTCCATTAGATCAGGTTACCACCTCGATGACCATCAACAGCCCGGCCGCAGTTATTTGGGCAATGTATATTGCCGCCGCAGAAAAACGCGGCATTCCTATGGCTGCGCTGGGCGGAACACTGCAAAATGATATTTTAAAAGAATACATCGCACAGAAAGAATATTTATTTCCGCCTGAGCCTTCCGTTCGGTTGGTTATAGACACGATTGAGTTTGGAACCAAATATATGCCGAAATGGAATACCATTTCCATTTCCGGATACCACATCCGCGAAGCCGGCGCTACTGCCGCACAAGAATTGGCGTTTACTTTGGCGGATGGTTTGGCGTATGTCGACGCATCTTTAGAGCGCGGCCTAACCATTGACGAATTTGCGCCAAGACTGTCTTTCTTCTTTGATGTGCACAATGACTTTTTTGAAGAAATTGCTAAATTCCGCGCCGCGCGCCGCATTTGGGCGCGTGAAATGCGCGAACACTACCACGCCAAAGATCCTCGGTCGTGGATGCTGCGCACCCATGCTCAAACTGCCGGAGTTTCCCTAACTGCCCAGCAGCCGGAAAATAATGTTGTGCGCGTCGCTTTGCAGGCTATGGCTGCTGTTTTAGGCGGCACAAACTCGCTCCACACCAATTCTTTAGATGAAGCGTTAGCTCTGCCTACCGAAAAAGCGGTTTTAATTGCTTTGCGCACCCAGCAAATCATCGCGCACGAAACCGGCGTCACAAATACGGTAGATCCCTTAGGCGGTTCGTATTTTATGGAAGCGCTGACCGATGAAATAGAGCGCCAAGCGGTTGCATATATTCAGCAGATCCGCGACTTAGGCGGTGTTATTCCCTGCATTCGCAACGGATACTATCAGCGGGAAATCTCTGAATCATCCTATCGGTTCCAGCAGGAAGTTGATAAACATGAACGAATTATTGTCGGTGTGAATGACTATGCGGTGGAAGAGCCGATGCCGGTTCCCACACTATACATTGACATGGCAAAAGAACAAGTTCATATTGAGCGGCTGAAGCAATTGCGGGAAACACGTGATAACGCCCAAGTTGAAAAAACTCTGAACGCTTTGCGAGATGCGGCTAAAGGCACGGAAAATACCATGCCATTTATTTTAGACGCCGTAAGAGCATATGCAACATTAGGCGAAATTATGAATGTATTTCGCGATGTGTTTGGACCCTATATCGAATCTCCAATCTTTTAAAAACACATTTACCGCGCTGCTAAACACGCAAGGAGCTATTTGCTTCTTGCGGAATCTGCTCTGCGGCGCAAAACTGTTCTTATTGCAAACTCAGTAAATTTTATATCAATTGCGCAATTTTTCCTCGCACATATTTGGCTGATGAACTTTAACAATTAAAGAGGGATAAAATATATCAGCAATCCAGGGATACGTAAGGGTCGCCCCTTGCGCGGGGTTTGGGGTGTCCCCAAAATATCTTTTTATTTTATTTTCCGATGGGAAATATTGGCAGCCGAGTGGCAGCAATCCGGGGATACGTAAGGGGCATCTGCCCCTTGCGCAGGGTTTGGGGCGCCTCCCAAAACATCTTTTTATTTTATTTTCCGATGGGAAATATTGGCAGCCGAGCGGCAGCAATCCAGGGATACGTAAGGGGCAGATGCCCCTTGCGCAGGGTTTGGGGCGCCTCCCAAAATATCTTTTTATTTTATTTTCCGATGGGAAATATTGGCAGCCGAGCGGCAAGGGCGACCGTAAGGGTCGCCCCTACCGGATTGCATGGCCTCAATGTGTACCGTGCAGCGTATGGTTTCAAACAAACGATATGGGGCGGCGTTTGTGCTTCAGAGCGGTGTTATTGGTCGGTGCAGCCACAAAACGAACACCACACGATGAATCGTGTGGCTTGTTTCCCCACCTCCACCCATGTGTACCGTGCAGTGTTTGTTCAACAACAGGCGCTATGGGGCACTCAATGTACTCTGCTCTGATGGTCTTCATCCTGATGAAAATATCAAAGACCAACAGCCAATGCGCTGAATGCAGCGCCAGCAATGTTAAATATTTCAACTACGAAAAATGATTGGATACGCGCTATGAATACTGAACAAACTATCTTTGATTATATTATTATCGGATCCGGGTTTGGCGGCAGCGTTTCAGCGATGCGGCTGGCAGAGAAGGGATATTCAGTTTTGGTGTTAGAGCAAGGAAAACGTTTTGCCGACACCGATTTTGCAGTAACCAACAAAAATCTTCGCAAATTTCTTTGGATTCCGCAAATTGGCTTGCGCGGTATCCTGCAAATCAGTCCATTTCGCGATGTCATTGCGCTGCACGGCGCCGGTGTTGGCGGAGGCAGCTTGGTGTACGCCAATGTTTTAATCGAGCCGGACGCAGAACTTTATCAGGCGCCGGAATGGAATACAGCAGTCAATTGGAAAGAAGCATTGCAGCCGCATTTTGAAACTGCGCGCCGTATGCTTGGCGTAACGCAAAATCAGCGCACATGGCCGGCAGATACCGCGCTGCAGAAAATTGCCGATTCCTATGGCAGAGGAAAATCATATCAATTAACGCCGGTTGGCGTCTTTTTCGGCGAACCCGGCAAAGAAGGTATGGAAACTGAAGACCCCTACTTTGGCGGCAAGGGACCGCGGCGCAGCGGATGCACGCAGTGCGGCGGATGCATGGTAGGATGCCGTTATAACGCTAAAAACACGTTGGTAAAAAATTATTTGTATTTTGCAGAAAAAGCAGGCGCGCGCATCATCTCCGAAACCGAAGCGCAAGTCATTACTCCTATACAAAAACCCGGATCTGACGTGCGCTATACAATAACCACGCGAACAAAAGGCGGTAAAAAAACAATTTTTCAATCGCGAAATGTGATTGTATCCGCCGGAACTGTGGGAACAATGAAGCTGTTGCTGCGCTGCAAAGATATCACGCGAACGTTGGATAAACTTTCACCGGCGCTCGGCGCCAAAGTGCGCACAAACAGCGAATCGCTGCTAGGCACTACCAGTAAAAACGGCAAAATAAAATACTCCGACGGTGTCGCCATAACATCCATTATGCAGGCAGATGATGTAACGGCAATAGAGCCGGTGCGCTATTCCAGCGGATCTTCTTCTATGCGATATTTTACTTGGCCGCTGGTTCACGGAAAAAATATTTGGCAGCGCATGGGAAAGTCGCTGGCCTGGTTCCTCACCCATCCGTTATCCGCGCTGCACGCATATGTTTTGCCGGGATGGGCCGATAAAACAACCATTTTATTGCTGATGCAGAAAATCGACATTTCCCTTTCGATGAAATCGGGGCGCAGTATATGGACCATGTTCCGCAAAGGGGTAGTCACAACATCATCTCAGGAAACCGATCTGCAAAATAATCGGCTGGCAATTGGCGACAAAGTAACAAAAGATTTTGCCAAAGCAACAAAAACACAGCCATTTGGCGCAATAAATGAAGGTTTGCTGGGCATACAAATGACTGCCCACATTCTTGGCGGGTGCCCGTTTGGCTCTAGCGCGGAGGAAGGCGTCATTGATACGCAGTGCCGTGCACATAATTATCCGGGGTTATATATAATAGATGGGTCAGTAGTACCGGGAAACCCCGGAGTAAACCCTAGTTTAACTATAACCGCGTTTGCCGAATATGCCATGAGTTTTATTCCTGATAAAAACGAACAGAAACCCGAAGCAGAAGTCACAAAAATGAACACCAATCAGCTCTGATTTCCAATTTGTTTGACTGCTTAAATGTCAGAAAAATCTAGCTTTTTCTGACATATTATCATAATATTTATGACACTTTAATATCACAATCGCGTTAGAATCGTTTGTGATATTTGTCACATTGTGATATAATTGTAATAAATATCTAAAGTGTTCCAATTGGAAGCTGCCTTATCTTAAATTCGGCCAAATTCAGTTGCGCCAACAAACTTGTTGCACATCATGCGCTTTTTGGTTTCCGAATTGCATAGAGTATGCATAAGCTTCCCAACAACATTTTTGCATAGCCTTTTTTTAAACAATTTGGTTGGAGTTTACAACATATGCACAGCGTTCGTATTTGGGGCAAAAACACATTTGCGGCTAATCGCCCCACGATTCTTGGTATATCCGTTATCAGCATGATTGCCATTATGTATCTTGTTTCCGGTTGTGGCTCCGCAACAGCGGCCGCCGCGAAACCTCAAACAATCACTACCGTAAATTTAGCAATTGTGCCGCAGGCGCCAGGCGCACAGTCCGGTTGGGTTTCGTATTTGCCGCAACTCAATTTCAGTGTCCCTGCAAACACGGTTATTACTGTCAATATCGAAAATTATGATCTCGGTGGCGCCCCGTTAACCAAAAGCTGGCCATATACTACCGTTACCGGTGTAATTAATAAAACAGCGACAGAAAACGGGCATCCAATCTCATCACTGCCGATTACCGAGATTGCTCATACATTTACCATTCCTAAATTAAATGTTAACGTTCCTATCACGTTAAACCCCGATTCCGGGCAAACATACGCCACGGTTTCGTTCCAGTTTAATTCAGGCGCTCCTGGCACGTACCTTGTGCGTTGCTTTGTTCCGTGCGGCACCGGCTCTACCGGTTGGGATGGACCAATGGCGACAAACGGCATGATGATGGGGCAAATTACCGTCGTCGGGTAACTTTCAGCGCAAAGCTAATTCAATACACAAGCCGGATGTTAAAAACATCCGGCTTTTTTTTGTCTCCTATAAATTTTAATCTGCATTGGCGCTACGGAAGCATTAAATTTTGGCGCTATTTTTCATATGTCTGGCCAGCATATCCACATAAGCCTCGTTGACGATACACTGTGAAAAAGACAGTGATTCAAGCGTGCGATCAATCTCTGCCTCAGTTAAATCTTGAAATACCTGAACGTAGATATCTTGCAGCAGCGCCGCGCCATATACCTCCAAGGTATTCTGCCGCAAAAAGCGTTCGTTCAGCGCAGAATCGATTGGCGTTGGCAAAAAGCGTTCAAATTCCTGCGCAATTCCATGGATCAACTGCGTAACATTTGTTTGCGGCATCCATTGCATCCAGAAATCTAATGATAACGAAGTCTTAGCCTTAAGCACATGCTTTATGCGCTGCATATATTCAGATTCCGGATGTGGGCTTACCCAGCCCATCACGCCCATATCCTTATAGGTCCATGCCGTCCAATGTATACCATACCGATTAAATAAAGCAATTTGATCGCTAACAGCGCGCAATCGATCCGATTTTTCTTCAGCTGGACCATTCAGCGCCGGGCCAAACTCCCCCACCCACAGCGGTAAATTGCGCTGCTGCGCAAACTCAAATCCCTCATGGGCAATCAGTTTGTTTTCCATGGTCTGCGAATCCCAATATTCTCCGGCAATCACACCTGGGTATGCTCCTGGGCCAAAGCCTGCGTCTGTATAATTATGGGAACTGCAAACAATAGTATCATCAAACGAAGTATCCATGCTGCTATAACGCGACGCAAATAAATCACCTTCAAGAAACAGGATATGGCGCGTATCAACTTTGCGGATTGTTTCCGCAGCGCGACGATAGATATCATTCAAAGCGGAAAAATCCGGAATATATGTATTAGGAAATAAACCTTCCGAAGCATTGCAAACAGGTTCATTCATCACATCATATCCGGCAACTGCAGAATTATCGGCATATCGGCGCGCTATTTCCGTCCACAACGCCAAAAAGCGATCTTGAAAATGCGGATGACTCCAAAATAACGCATGCCGGTTTGCGTTATCGCTATGCCAATCGGGATTTTGCCAGCCTTGAACAGCGTGCAAATCGATAATGACATATATTCCATGGCTGGAAAACCAGTTTATTGCTTGGTCTAGCCGGGCAAATCCAGATTCAAGATATTGAAACGGCTGGCTGTCTTGCTCAAAATGGCGGTAATTTACGGGGATTCGCGCCACGTTTACGCCACACATCCGCAAAAATGATGCGTCAGATTCACCTAAAAAATGATTCAGAAACTGGCTGAAAAAATAATCCGCTTTTTTTGCGCCTAATTTTTCTTGCATTTTTCGCCGTAAACTGCTTTCAGCGCCGGGATAGCCATCTATAAAATTTTCCATGTCCATCCATCCGCCAATACAAACGCCGTGCAAATGCACCGGAGCATTTGCTTCATTTACAATTTTACCATCAGCAACGTGCAGCCAGGGCAGAATATGTTTCATACCGTCCTCTTAATCACATAAAAATTCTATTAAAAATACCGCCGCAACATTGTATTAAATATTGCAGCGGCCAAGCGGTACTTTGAATACACAACGAGCATCATTTTAGCGTTTTTGCTCTGCAAAACACGCATTAAAATACTTAAGGCTGAGCATTGCGCTGATTCTGAATAAAATCTGCAAACCATCGGCCGCTATCCTTAATGGTTCGCTTTTGTGTTTGTAAATCAACATGCACAAGACCAAAGCGTTTTACATAGCCTTCAGCCCATTCATAGTTATCAAAAACAGACCAAACCAAATACCCAATTAACGGAGCGGAATGCTGAATAGCGGTATGGCACGCTTCAAGATGTTTCGCCAAGTAATTAATACGCTTAATATCATGCACAAGACCATCAGAATCAACAACATCATCGAAAGCGGCGCCATTTTCAGTTATCATAATGGGCAAATTTGGCGCTTCAGCATGCACACGCTCAATTATTGCGGTAATACCATCGGGAAAAACTTCCCAACCCATCTCCGTATATTCAGCGCTGCGTTTCAGATTCGTTAAATCTGCTTCTTGTGATGAAACATATTCACGGGAATAGTAGTTTATGCCAACAAAATCTATCGGCGTAGAAATGATACGAAGGTCACCGTCTTGCATCTGCGGGAAATTACCCATAACTTCTTTAAAATCATCAGTATATTTGCCATGAAATATCGGATCAATAAACCAGGAATTAAAAAACACATCTCTTTCATGCGCTTTTTTTTGTGTCGCTTCACTATCATCAGCGGTATAAATCGGAACAAGATTTAAGGCAACACCGATTTTAGCGGATGCCGCTGAATTTGCCCGCAAACGCTGCGCCGCCATACCATGCGCCAGCATTAATACGTGACCCGACTGTACAGCTTCTACCGTTGAAGTATGCCCCGGCGCATGAACACCAACGCCATACCCTAAATAAGATGCGCACCATGGTTCATTTACAGTAATCCAATGCGACACACGGTCACCAAGTTTTTTGCTAACCACTTCCACATAATCGGCAAAATAGTTAGCGGTGTCTCTATTCAGCCAGCCGCCGGCATGTCCCAGCTGCGCCGGTAAATCCCAATGAAAAAGCGTAGGGATAGGCGAAATATTATGTTTCAGCAATTCATCAACGAGGCGATCATAAAAATCTAACCCCTTCTGATTTATCATTCCGGTTCCGGTAGGAAAAATTCGCGGCCAAGCTATTGAAAACCGATAGGCGCCTAAACCTAACTGCTTCATTAAAGCCACATCTTCTTTGTAGCGATTATAGTGATCTATTGCAATCGCGCCGCTTTCACCGCGATAGGTTTTACCAACAGTTGCGGCAAATTCATCCCAAATACTTACGCCGCGGCCATCTTGATAGATAGCCCCTTCAATCTGATAGGCTGAAGTTGCGGCGCCCCATATAAAATCTTTGGGAAACTGTAATGGTGTTTTCGGTTCATACACCGGTTGAGTTGTTTGAAGGTTCAAAAGAGTATTTCTCCTTAGCAAGAATTAAATTTTTACTATGCCTGTTGCATCTAGTGCTTTACCGGAAACAACATTGAAGCGCAAGAAATTATGTAAACGCAAAACGCTTTCCACCAATTTAACTGCAAATTTTTTATTTTGATGGCGCATGCGCCGGAATATTGGAAGATACTGTTTCCAGTTCGTCGGTATATAAAAAGCAATTCACCCAATGATCTTTTTGTATTTCCGTGCGTTTGGGGAAACCGGTGCGGCAAATATCTTTAGCAAATGGGCATCGCGGATGGAACCGGCAACCCGTCGGCGGATTGATTAAACTTGGCGCTTCCCCTTTGCCGCTGATCGGCGCAGCGCTATTCCTGGCAGGATCTGGCGCGGCAGAAAGCAATAATTGGGTATATGGATGTTTTGGATCTTTTATCAGCGTTTCACTTGGCCCGCTTTCTATTGATTGCCCGGCGTACATGACTAAAATCGTGTCGGCAAAATATCGGGCACTGGCAATATCATGCGTTATATACAACAGCGCCAAATTTTCTTCATCTTTCAGGCGGGTAAGCAAGTTTAAAATATCCAGCCGGATCGAAACATCAAGCATAGAAACAGGTTCATCTGCAAGCAATACCGAAGGTTTCGGCGCTAACGCGCGCGCAATAGCTACACGCTGCCGCTGCCCGCCGCTTAGTTCATGCGGAAGTTTCTGAATAAATTGTTCAGCCGGAGTAAGGCTAACCCGCTGCAGCAAGGCAAGTATTTCTTGTTCCAGCTCGGTTTTATTTCGCGCCTTATGATAAATTTGCAGCGGCCGCGCCAAATGATAGCGAATAGAATGCGCCACATTCAGTGACGCAAACGGATCTTGGAATATTAATTGCACATGCTGATGATAATTGCGGCTTTGCAGCCCGCCGGAAATATTTTTTGAAGAAACTCCGTTAAACAGAATTTCACCGGAGGTAGCCTGATACATGCCGGCTAATATGCGCGCAGCCGTAGTTTTGCCGCTGCCGCTTTCACCTACCAGCGCGGTAGTATAACCGGGTTTTAGGCTGACGGAAAAATCTTCCAGCGCTTTTACCGTATTGGGTTTGCCAAAAAAAGATCCGCCGCTAACCGGAAATAATTTACGCAAATTCCGCGCTTCCAATATTGGCGAAGTGTTTGCCCCCATTGCAGAATTTTTGGCGGATGCGCCATTTTGCATGATGTTCGTCATATTTATTGGCCTCCTGCTAACATATCTGTTCCGATAGCTTGCGGGTCGTCATTTGCAACCTGCCTGCCCAGCGATTTAGGAGGTCCGTTTGGCTGAAACCGCGGATCATATAAATGACAGGCAGTTAAATGATCTGCCGCAGAAGCATCAACATGTTGCAAGGTTGGAATAACACTGCGGCAGGCTTCCACCGCAAATGAGCAGCGTGGATTGAAAGCACAGCCCGTCGGTACATTGCGCAAATCTGGTGGATGCCCAGGTATACCCAAAATCTGCTTTTTTTCGCCATAAAGCGAAGGAAATGAATGCAGTAAACCAAAGGTATAGGGATGCTGGGTATTTTGCATAATTGCTACCCGATTTGATTGCTCTACTATTTTCCCTGCGTACATTATTGCCAAGTGATCACAAATCTCTGTAAGCAATGAAAGATCGTGAGTAATAAACACCACCGAAAAACCAAAAGTTTTTTTGAGGTTTTGAATTTCTGAAAGGATTTCGCGCTGCACCACAACATCTAAAGCGGTGGTAGGCTCATCCATAATAATCAATTCCGGATTCAACGCCAGCGCAATTGCAATAACAACCCGCTGCCGCATGCCGCCGCTTAACTGATGCGGAAAGCTTTTAAGCCGCTCGGGCGCAATACCTACCATTTTTACTAAATCAACCGCTCTTTGGTAATATTCATCGCGATGTAAATGCGGCTGATGCGAACGAATGGTATCTATTATTTGGGTTTGTACATTCAGCACCGGATTTAAGGCGTTCATAGCGCTTTGGAATACAATCGAAAGCTTTTTCCAGCGGAAATCGCGCAATTGTTTTTTATTTAATTGCAAAATATCAATTGGCTCGGTTTGCGCGGCATCCGTTTTGGGATAAAACAACGCTTGGCCGCCGGTAATTTCTGCTGGAAACTTTAATAGTCTGGCAACAGCAAACGCTAAGGTAGATTTTCCGCTGCCGCTTTCACCTGCAAGACCAAATATTTCCCCGCGATTTACAGAAAAGGATACATCTGATACGGCGTGAACCGTTCCCGATCGCGAAAAATAATCGACACCGATATGTTGAACATCTAAAATCACATTATTTTGTGCGGTCATTCGGCAGCCTTCTTTCCACGCTTTTTTGGCTTTACAATACTAAGTTTCGGATTTACAATTGTATCTAACCCAAAATTGATAAACGCCAACGATGACCCTAACAGCGCAACACACAGCCCCGGCGGCAAAAACCACCACCATGCGCTTAATAAGGTTCCGCTATTTTGCGCCCAATACAGCATATTGCCCCAGCTTACGGCAAGAATATTGCCTAAGCCCAGAAACGCTAAGCCAATTTCGGTTAAAATGGCGTATATTGTTGTAAAAATAAAACTGGATGCTACTATGGCTATTAAATTCGGCATGATATCAAAGAAAATAATTCGAAAATTGTTTTCTCCGCCTAATTTAGAGGCCTGAATAAAATCACGGTCGCGCATCGTCAGTGTTTGCGATCGCAATACGCGCGCCCCCCAAGCCCAATTCGTCAGACCAACAATGATTACTATTGGCCATACAGATGTATTAGGCACGTATGAAGATAAAACTATTGCCAGCGGCGCGCCGGGAATTACCAAGAATATATTGGTAATCAGGGACAGAATATCATCTGCCCACCCGCCTAAATATCCGCTAACCAATCCCATAATCACGGAAAGCGTTGTGGCAATGATCCCGGCAACAAAACCGGATAGCAGAGTAAGTTTTGTGCCGATAACTAATTGCGAAAATACGTCCTGACCGGTAAGTGTTGTTCCCAATAAGTGTTGTAAAGATGGAGCCGCCAATGATTCGTTGCTGAATGCATTCGGGTCACCATGGATAAATAGCGGCCCCAAAACAGCTACTACTATAAAAAACAGTAAAATGCCGATTCCGGTCCAAAACATTGCAGATTTTGGCAATTGCGGTATCGCAAGTTTTGCCGCCAGATTCTTCATGATTGGCCGAAGATTATTTGAGGACTGCTTTGGCGCATCTGCAGACTTGCCGCCATGAGTATTGAAAAGTTCCATAGCCGACTCCTTTTAGTACCGAACCCGCGGATCGAGGATAAGATACATAATATCTGCAAAAAAATTAGCCGCCAAAACAGAAAGTGCTATCACTAAAAAGATTCCCTGAATAAGCGGGTAATCAGAATTCTGCACTGCTTGGAATAACAAAAAACCGATTCCGGGATACGAGAAAACCGATTCCATAATAATGGATCCGCCAACTACAAACCCCAAAGACAACGCAAAACCAGTAATATTAGGTAAAATAGCGTTTCTGGCCGCATAAATCGTCATAACCCGCCAGTTAGAAAGTCCTTTAGCTTCCGCCATTAAAACATAGTCTTCCGATAAAGTATTTAACATAGCGTTGCGCATACCCACCATCCAACCGGCAAGAGAAACTAAAACAATGGTTAACGCCGGTAGAATAGCGTGATTCAGCACATCGAACAATAATGACAAACTAAATTGGGAAGTATCCGCAGTAAAGCTATAAGCGCCGATGATGGGAAACCATCCAAGTTTAAAGCCAAGAAAATATAAAAAGAATAACGCCAAATAAAAATAGGGTATTGATGATAAAAAGGTAAGCGCAGGCGGTACAATTCTATCAAAAACTGAACCTTGTTTCCAAGCGGATATTACGCCGAGCAAGGTTCCCAACACAAAACTCAGCACACTTGCAACACCAATTAATCCCATCGTCCAAAATACATGGCTAACAATAACGGTGGAAACCGGTGTGGGATAATATTCAAACGACAGCCCTAACTTGCCGTGCAGCAAATCACCTAAATAACTGAAATATTGCTGCCATTCAGGAATTTTAGTGTTAATGCCAAACTGTAACTCCAAAGCCGATATGGCCCTGGGATCTATGCGGCCTTGGGAACGGCCGACAAGAGTTTGCACAGGATTTCCTGGGGCCAGCCTGGGAATAATAAAGTTTAGGGTTACAGCCGTCCATAACGCTATCACATAAAAAAATATCCGGCGTATGAAGTATTTCATGGGAATCCTCACTTGTGATTAATAGAGAGCGCAGGCAAAATGTCTGCGCTCCAGAGGGTAAGGAACGAACCAATGCTAGTTGTATATTGTACCTTTCAATGGTACTTAGTTCGTAACCTTAGTTTGTTGGCTGCAAGTTGAGAACTACATACTCCAAGTCCGGCTGTTCGTAAGGAGCAGGCGCGGCATATGGATTAGAAACAGTTGGCCAGCCGGTATAGCGAGCCGTGCTATAATCGAAGAACATAGCGCCATCGAACAGCGGAATAACCGGAATATCGTTCACCATGACAGACTCTAATCCGTTTAACGCTTGCTGCTGTGTGGCAGGATCTGAAGAAGTTGCCAATTGATTCAACAGCTGGTCGGTTTGCGGATTGCTGTAGCGCCAGTAGTTTGATGAAGCGTTTTGTCCAATTGGCGCAGTATTGCTGCTGGAAAGCAGTGAATTAAACAGGTAATAAGGTGTAGGTCCGGGATTGGTCCAAGAGATCGCAGCGTCGAACGAGCCATTTTGCAGTGAGGAAATATACTGGCTGAACGAAACTACATTTGGTGTAACTTGGAAACCAAGTTGTGTTAACTCTTGCGCCATAATCTGTGTATCGGTATCCCAGTCGGTCCAACCGGTAACAACATTGATTTGGAATTTAATCGGATTGCCGTTTTTATCCAAATATTGTCCGGAGGAATTCTTTTTATAACCGGCGTTGTTCAAGATTGTTTGGGCCTGCGCAACATTTGGCGAACCAAAAGAAGCATTGGCAAACTGCGAGTCTAAGAAAGACTGCTGCGCCGGAAGCATCAGTTCAGTTGGGTTGGCAACTACATCTAACCCAGATTCACCCTGTGTGACTAATTGCTGGCGATCGATGACTGCGCTAACCGCTTGGCGGAACGCGACATCGTTATACGGCGCTTTTGTCAGATTAAAATACAGATTGATGACGTTAGCGGCCGGCCAGTAAAAATGGTTGTTAGGATTATTTTTAGCCCATGTTTGAATGTCGGGTGTAAATACCCCCGCCCAGTCAAGACCACCGGTTTGTAATACTAAATCTGCGCTGGTATTTGAGGCAACCGCCGGATAGCGGATGGTATCAACGTGGATAGAGCTGACATTCCAGTAATTGGAATTTTTTACATAGGTGAAAACTTGTGGGGTAAACGAGCCAACTTTATATGGGCCGGTGCCAACCGGATTTTGGTTCGTTGCTTTGCTCGGATCCGGATAGGTTGACCATACATGCTGAGGTACAATCGGTGTTTGACCGGCAATATACCATAAATCGGTTAAACCAGGTTTATTAAAGGTCATAACAACGGTATTGGGGTCGGAATTTGTGACGCTGACTAAGTCTTTCCAAACGGCGTTGCCATCTATTGCGGGGAACTGTTTCATCAAATTAAATGTGAAAACAACGTCCGATGCGCTGAATGGCTGGCCATCGTTCCACTTTACGCCTTGGCGAAGAGTAAAAGTTAGCGTTTTGTTATCAGGGCTAAACTGATATTGGGTAGCGAGCCACGGTTTAATTGTACCGTTAAGCCGGTTAATTTGGAGTAAAGATTCATACACCAAGCCAAACGCGCCATAATTTGCCTGAGGCGGCGCAAGGAATGGGTTAAAATTGTTGGTAAAATCTCCCGCGGGGGAAGGAACTACGGTTAAAACACTAGACGAACTGCTGTTTGAAGCAGAACTGCCGCAGCCGGCAAAAATCATTGCTGCTGCCAAAGTAAAAGCTGCAAGAATTTGAATAGAGCGACGCACAATAAAACCTCCTTTGGGTTTTGGCACGAATCTGCATTTGATTCGTAAGAAAAGCGGCAAAGCTGGCGCAAACAAACATTGTTTATCAAATATGACTCTAAAAAGTAATCTTTCAGAAATGGGTAGCGGCATAAAAAGCCGATGACAACGCTAGTATCCTCAATTAGCAATAACGGATAAAAATATCAAATCTTGAAAGTACTTTTTCTTGGTTGCGTCAGCGCAGCCTGAGTATTATTTTTTTAGCCAAGTTTCACTGAAATACTTGCTTTAAAAAATCTCAACTCAACAAAATTCAATCTCTGAATTCAGTGACAAAAATAAGTTCATCATATTCATACATATAAAAACAAGCAATATTTTTATATTTTATCTGATAAAGTATGAATTTGCGAACCATTGATTCGAATCTTTGTCGAAATTATAACATATCATTTTAAGGAAGTCAATACTTTTTCAGGTTTTTTTCTGCATAAATCTGATTAACTTTTATTTCTATCAATGACATCACGATTAATCAGTTTATATATCATACTTATATTTTAAGATATATCATACTTATATTTTAAGATATATCATACTTATATTTTAAGATATATCATACTTATATATCTGTGATAAATATCTTTTTTCTTGCAAAATTTATGCTGATTGCGTATACTTGATGAAGAAAGACTAGTTATTCGTATAGTATTCAAAATAGCTGCTCAATTCTTTCGGAATCTGTCATATATTATGTTTCAGATATACTCAAACATCAAACAGAGACAAGCAGGTAATAGGAGTTAGCCGGCCTGTCTGCATGAGGAAGGTTTTATGCATAAGGCAACATCCAACACCAACTTGGCGTCTTACAGACCACAATATGAAACTGTCGCCGAAAGAATTATTGATTATATTTTAGAAGCAAAGCTCAAACCCGGTGACAGGCTGCCGCCGGAACAAAAATTGGGTGAACAGCTCGGCGTTGGCCGCAGCGTAGTGCGCGAAGCTGTGAAATATTTATCTGCTACCGGCCTTATCGGCGCGCGCCGCGGCTACGGCCTGTATGTGGCCGACCGGGAAGAATTACTGGACCGTATGACATATTTAGCTGAATCTATGGGGTTATCGCTGGCAGAATCAAAATATTCCCAAATTCCCGCCCTCACAGAACATCAAGAAGAAGCACCGGAACACATCAATCTTTCCGGACTTGGCAGAATAAGCCGCAAAGGTGTTCATCCGGTTTATGTAAATATTGTTGTCAACAGTTTGGCGACACACTACGATTTTGCCATCCTTCGCGGTGTAGAATCTGCTTGCTACGAACATGGCTATTATACGGTTCTTTCCACGGTTTATGATGAAAGCGGCCAAGAAAGAAACTGGATGAAAACCATTAAAAGCGGCAATATAGATGGCGCCCTGTTAGTGCTGAGCGCAAACCTGAATATTGATTTTGCCGCGCTGCATCAGCTGAATCTGCCTATTGTTATTGTGGATAATTGCGGCGAAATGTTCCCGGAAATTCCTTCGGTTGGCGCAACAAATTGGACCGGAGCATTACAGGCAACGCATTATCTTATCCGCTTGGGGCACACCAAAATTGCCACCATCAGCGGCACACCAAATTTTATTGCCGCACAGGCGCGCGCTGCGGGTTTTCGTGTTGCGCTGGAAACTGCCGGCATTGCGATTAATCCGCAATATGTGCGACCGGGCTTTTTTGTGGGGGACAGCGGCTATGTGCAAACAAATGAATTGCTAGACCTGCCGGAGCCGCCAACAGCCATTTTTGTTTGCAACGACATTCAATCCATTGGGGTGTACCATGCCTTGCGCGAACGCGGCGTTAAAATTCCCGAGGAAATGAGTGTTATCGGTTTTGATAATGATCCGCGCAGCGAAGATTTATGGCCACAGTTAACCACAATCAATCAGCCGCTTATGGAAATGGGCCGCGTGGGCACGAATATGATGGCGACGCTGCTGCAAGGAAAAAAGCTGGACGCAAATCGTGTTGAACTTGCTACCTCAATCGTTATCCGCGATTCCTGCGCCGCGCCTAGGTCGGGCGCTATTGCTTCTTTAGGGCGATAATTTGCTTGAACAAGCTTTTTATGAAGGAACCGAATAATTTAGGATCCGATTACTCACTCAAAATTGAGCAAAAAATATTTACAGCATATTTAGAAGTAAATTTCTTCAATATAATCAATAATATTAATGTCTTTTAGTTTCCGGATCTAGAGTAAGTGAGGTATAATTATCTTACATCAGAATATGGAAAATAGAGACTCTGATAACTATTTGGAGCAATGTAAACCTTTCTAAAAAGATAAAAGCAACTTTTCCAGACAATCAAGATTTTATCAGCGCCAATTAATACAATAGCGCTATTATGGGAAATTATTAATTTTGAGGATGATATTTTGAAAATTTTTGATAATATTAAAAATATTTTAAAAGATGATTTAGAAGTTACTATCCTGAAAGGTAGCAGTCTCTCTATAGCATCTGCTTGTTTTTCAATATATGCATATCAAGTTTTGAAAAAACAATTTGATAACATCGAAGAACTTCGATTTATATTTACATCCCCCGCTTTCGTTGAAGAGAAAGCTCCAAAAGAAAAACGTGAATTTTATATTCCCAGGCTAAGTCGAGAACGCAGCCTTTATGGCTCTGAATTTGAAATAAAATTACGCAATGAATTAACCCAAAAAGCCATTGCAAGGGAATGCGGCGAATGGATAAGAAAAAAAGTTAAATTTAAATCAAATATAACATCAGAGAATATGAGTGGTTTCCTTAACATAAATACCGCTAATGAAACAATTACATATATGCCTCTCAATGGTTTTACTACCGTAGATCTTGGATGCGAGCGCGGAAACAACAGTTACAACATGATTACCAAATTTTCTGCGCCTTATAGTCTGGAATTTATACAATTATTTGAAAGTATTTGGAATGACCAATCTAAATTGCAAGATGTAACAGAAGAGGTAATTGAAAGTATTACAGCTGCTTATAATGAAAACTCTCCAGAGTTCCTTTACTTTGTTGCATTATATAACATTTTTAATGAATTTCTTGAAAATATTTCTGAAGATGTTTTACCCAATGAAGCAACTGGTTTTAAGGAAAGCAAAATTTGGAAATTGTTATATGATTTTCAAAAAGATGCTGCGCTGGCTATAATAAACAAGCTGGAAAAATATAACGGATGCATCCTTGCTGATAGTGTTGGCCTTGGTAAAACCTATACGGCGCTATCTGTTATAAAATATTATGAAAACAGAAACAAATCTGTTCTTGTATTATGCCCCAAAAAACTGACTGATAACTGGAACACCTATAAAGATAATTATATTAATAACCCAATAGCAGCGGATCGATTGCGTTATGACGTTCTTTACCATACAGATTTATCAAGAAACCGTGGGCAATCAAATGGTATAGACTTGAGTCGCCTTAACTGGGGAAATTATGATCTTATTGTAATTGATGAATCACATAATTTCCGTAATGGCGGCGAAATTTATGGTGAAGATTCAAAAGAAAACCGCTATCTTAAGCTTTTAAATAAAATAATTCGGCCAGGTGTAAAGTCTAAGGTACTTATGCTTTCCGCAACGCCAGTAAATAATCATTTTATTGATTTACGCAATCAACTTGCGCTTGCTTATGAAGGGAATTCCAATATAATTAATGAAAAACTAAATACTTCAAAATCCATTGAAGAGATTTTTCGTAATGCACAAAGAGCGTTTAATGTTTGGAGCAGCTATAGTCCGGAAAAAAGAACTACTAATACTTTGCTGAAAATGTTAGATTTTGATTTCTTTGAAGTTCTTGATAGTGTAACTATTGCGCGTTCTCGAAAACATATTGAAAAATATTATAACATGAATGTTATTGGCAGTTTCCCTGAAAGACTTAAACCAATTTCCTTGCGCCCCAAACTTACTGATTTAAGCAATGTGTTAAATTATAGCCAAATTTACGATACACTAATGGAATTGAATCTTTCTATTTATATACCAACAAATTTTGTTTTTGAAAGCAGTCGCGATAAATATGTTGATCCTGAAATTAATATAAATCGCGCTGGACGTGAACAAGGAATCCGTCGTTTAATGAGCATCAACTTGCTGAAACGACTGGAAAGTTCTGTTTATTCCTTTAGACTTACCATTCAACGTATTAAAAAATTGATGAGTGATACAATTATTGAAATTGATTTATTCAAAGATGGAGGTATAGAAAAAATTGATCTTCCCAAGTTCAATGAAGACACTGATTTTGATCTTGATGACCAAAATACCGATTTTTTAATAGCAGGTCGAAATATAAAAATTGATCTTCATGATATGGATTATATTTCATGGCGTGCTTCCTTACTGCAAGATTCAGAAAAATTAACCTTCCTATTGCAATTAGTCTCCGAAATTACACCTGACCATGATATTAAGCTTCAAAAATTGCTTTCGTTAATTGAAAATAAAATCGAACATCCTTTCAATACAAATAATAAGAAAGTTCTCGTTTTTTCGGCTTTTTCTGATACAGCAGAATACTTATACCAAACTATTAGTAATTTTATCAAAGATAAATATGGATTGAATACTGCTTTAATTACCGGTTTGATTGATGGAAAGACAACAATTCCAAAATTTAGTGCGTCTTTCAATAATGTTCTTACTTGTTTTTCACCGGTTTCAAAAGACAAAAATCTGCTTTTACCGGATTCCAATGACAACATCGATATACTTATTGCTACAGACTGTATTTCTGAAGGTCAAAATCTCCAAGATTGTGATTATTTAGTTAATTATGATATTCATTGGAATCCGGTACGAATTATTCAACGTTTCGGGCGTATTGATCGTATCGGAAGTCGAAATGCCAAAATACAACTCGTTAATTTCTGGCCAGATATAACCCTTGATGAATATATTAACCTTAAAAGCAGAGTCGAAACTCGTATGAAAATATCTGTTATGACATCTACCGGTGACGACGACTTTATCAATATTGAAGAAAAAGGTGACCTTGAATATCGCAAATCGCAGTTGAAACATCTTCAAGAAGAGATTGTTGATATCGAGGATATTTCTGGCGGTATCTCCATATTGGACCTAGGACTGAATGAATTTCGACTGGATTTGCTTGAATATAGTAAGGTTAATAACAGTTTAGATAAAACACCATATGGTCTCCATGCTATTGTTCCCGCAAAAGATGATACACCACCCGGAGTAATTTTTGTTCTAAAAAATATAAATAATAATGTAAATATTGGCAACCAAAACCAACTCCATCCTTTTTATTTGGTATATATTGCAGATAATGGTGAGATAATCTATGACCATTTATCCCCTAAAATGATACTGGATAAGATAAGATATCTTTGTAAAGGAAGGACACAACCTTTTACAAATCTATGCCATTCTTTTAATCAGGAAACAAAAGATGGCAGGGATATGCTGCGGATTTCCGAACTACTAAATAATACAATCAACTCCATCATCAATGTAAAACAAGAAAATGACATTGATAGCTTATTCAAAAGGGGCGGCACTACAGCGTTAAACTCTAAAATTACCGGTTTGGATAATTTTGAATTGATTTGCTTTTTTGTAATACATTCTGAAAGTTAATTTGTTTATGTTTGATTTGCCAAAAAGTACCTTGTTCGATCGCCGCATACCAAAACAAAAATTTTATGATAATCTTTCCGTTACTGCTGAATTAAAAAAGAAATTTATTGATGAGATTACTTTGATAATCTGGAGGAATAAAATCTCACCTGCTACCGTAAATATTTCCGTTGGAGATTCGGTTACAGAGATTGAAGTCATAGAAATACATTTAAACCAAGCTTATGTAGATTTGAGAGTTTTACAATTAATTGATAGGGAAATTCCGTATCATATTCTCTTTCTGCTTGTTTTTAATGATCAGGTTCAGGCATGGATCTGCTACAAGGAACAAAATCAAAACAATATAGCAACTTTTAAGGTGGATACATACTTCCATACCGAGTGGCAAACAATTCATGAGTTACAATTGCGGTTAGATGGCCTGACTATGGATTCGGTTTATGAAAACTTTATTCGGCAAATCGCCAAAACCAGACTTGACAGTAATAAAAGATATGAATTGAAAGATGCAATTGCCCGTGTTAAACAAAGACTAAAACTTCAAAAAGCAATCACTGCTTTGGAAAATAGATTGTATCATGAAAGACAATTTAATATACAAATCGCGCTGAACGAAGATTTAAAGCGGTTAAGAAAGGAATTGGAAGAATTTGATAAATCATAATGAAAATGTATCCAAGATAATCACTCTCACTAATAATGAGGGGTACTTAACAAACCGCGAAAGCAGCACTATTGAATTCAAACAATCTATCAATAGTGGGTATAATGCAGCTTACGCCAAGACTATGGCAGCATTTGCCAATAATCGCGGTGGTTATATTATTTTTGGTGTAAAAGATAACCCACGCGAAATTATCGGTGTAACACATAACTTTGAGAATTTTAATCAAGAGAAGTTAACAGATATTGTTAATTCCTTGTTTACACCAGAAATTATCTGGGAGATTAACTCTTTGAAGGTCAGTAGCAAAAGAATTTCTTCTTCAAATAGCAGTGAGGAAGAAATTTCTGAAGAAAAACTTATCGGTTGGATATATACCAAAGAATCTGACCGAAAGCCCATCATTGCCCAGAGGAATGAATCTAAAGAAAAAATTTCATGTGGAGATATCTTTTACCGTTACCGCGCAAAAAACGAAAAAATCAAATATGCTGAAATAACCAAAATCATTGCGGAAATGGTAGCAAAAGAACAAGAGAAAATTTGGAAGTTTATTGAGATAATGCGCAAGAACAGTACGTTAAATCTTGGCATCATAAACTACAATAACGGAAATTTCACAACTCCTTACGGTGTTGATATCGCTTTTGATAAACACATTATCACACAGTTACTGAAAAAAGCAAAATACATCAAAGAAGGCAGTTTTAATGAGACCAAAGGTACCCCAGTATTAAAAGTGACAGGTAATATTGAATTAGCCGAAGAAATTCCTGTCCCAGAAGTAGATCCCGACATAAGTTATCCATATCTCCAAAAAACACTTGCCGAGAAATTGGGAATTTCAAAACAGGACCTGTACGCATTAATCTGGTTTTATAAAATGAAAGAAGCAAAAAAATACAGCATTAGCGTTACAGTAACAAGCGCAGGCAAACCATCTTATAAATTTTCTGAAACTTCTTTTAAATTTTTAGAAAATAAATGCGCTGACCTTAAAAGTAATATAACTGAATTTGAAAAGATTCGTATGGCTTACAAAAACCGCAAAAAAATAGGAGAAATTGAAAATGGACAAAGCCAAATTTGAAACACCAAACTTAACTGCAGAGAATATTTCGAAAATAGCTCAGCTTTTCCCTGGTGTTGTGATTGAAGGAAAAGTAAATTTCACCTTGCTGCGCTCATTTTTAGGTGACGAAGTATTCGGTGATGAAGCTTATGAATTTACTTGGGTTGGCAAAAGAGCAGCCATTGCCGAAGCCGCCAAACCTATACGTAAAACACTGCGCCCCTGCATATCAGAAAGCAAGAACTGGGACACCACTGAAAATCTTTATATCGAAGGAGATAACCTAGAGGTTTTAAAACTATTGCAAGAAAGTTATCTCGGCAAAATAAAAATGATTTATATCGACCCGCCCTATAATACTGGCAACGACTTCATTTACCGCGATAACTTCACTCGAAGTAAAAATGAATATAACGATGAGGCAAGTGTATTCGATGAAGATGGAAACCACCTATTACGTAATACCGAAAGTAATGGCCGTTTCCACTCTGATTGGTGCAGTATGATTTATCCCCGGCTTGTGCTTGCAAGGAATCTTTTGCGCGATGATGGTGTTATTTTTATTAGTATCGACGACCACGAAATAGCTCAACTGTTGAAAATATGTGATGAAATTTTTGGATTAAGTAACTTCATTGCTATTGTTAATTGGAAAGGTCGTGGAGGACGACAAGATAGTAAATATTTTGCTGCTGTTCATGAATATATTTTATGTTATTCCCAAAATAAAGCTTATTTTTCAGCAGGTGAAGAAATCAAAAATGATGACGTTTATTCTAAATATGATATTGAAAAAAAACGCTTTTATAAGATTCAATTATTACGCAAATGGGGATCAAATAGTCGCCGCGAAGATAGACCAAATTTATTCTACCCAATACTTTCTCCTGAAGGTACAGAAGTATATCCAATGCTCTCGAATGATTCCGAGGATGGCAATTCGAATATTATTAATTTTGAAGGTCGTTGGCGTTGGGGTAGAAACACCATGGAAAAAGCATTGAAAGAAGGATTAATTGAATTTGTAAAACAGAATGATGGAACATGGATACCATATGAAAAGATATTTGCGCCATATGAAGGGGAGGAAAATACTAAGAAATTTACGACATGGATTGATGATTCTAACGATGGTTCAATCATACTAAAAGAATTACTTGGAAAATCTATTTTTGATTATCCCAAAACACCTATGTTACTTTGTAAATTCCTAAAAATGGCAAATATATCAAGTGAAGACATCATACTTGATTTCTTTTCTGGATCTGCCACAACTGCCCATGCGGTAATGCAATTAAATGCAGAAGATGGCGGAAAACGCAAATTTATCATGGTTCAGTTGCCGGAACTATGCCCTGTGGAAAGCGAAGCTGTCAAAGCTGGATATAGTAATATCTGTGAAATAGGCAAAGAGCGTATCCGCCGCGCAGGAGAGAAAATTAAGCAAGAATCCGGTTTGATGGCACAGAACCTGGATATCGGTTTCCGAGTTCTTAAATTAGACGATACAAATATGAAAGATGTTTACTATGCCGCAGGTGAATACACGCCAGATTTGATTTCAAAGATGGAGGATAATATTAAAGAAGATCGCACCGGCATGGATTTGCTTTATGCTTGTCTGCTAGACTGGGGATTGATCCTTACTATGCCGCACACGCAAGAGAAAATAGACGGTTTTATTATTCATACCTATAATGAAGGTGACCTTATCGCCTGTTTTGACAAAGATATCAGTAACGCTGTATTCAAAGAAATTGCGACACGTCAGCCATTGCGCGCTGTGTTTCGTGACAGCAGTTTTACTAATTCACCCGATAAAATAAACGCACAAGAAATCTTTAAACTGTTTGCGCCTAATACTAGCATAAAAGTGCTGTAAAGGATACTTATAAAAGTATCCTATTAAGATTTAAAGCAAGCAATAATGATAGGTTAATGATAGGTGAAAATAAATGAAACTTCAGTTTAAACATCAGAAATTCCAGGCAGATGCAGCAAAGGCAGTATGTGATGTGTTTGCTGGTCAGCCATACCTTACACCTAGTTATATGATGGACAAAGGAAATACTTTAACTTTTTTAGATCAAGGATACTATACTGGTTTTGGAAACGCCAAATTTATTTCAGAGTTAAATGACGCGAAGATTCTTGAAAATATAAAAAAAAACTCAGCGCGACAACCAAATTAAGCCGTCTGAAAAATTAGAGGGAAAGTACAATCTGACAATAGAAATGGAGACCGGTGTCGGCAAAACATATACATATATCAAAACCATGTATGAATTAAATAAGATGTATGGCTGGAGCAAATTTATCATTATTGTGCCAAGTGTTGCAATTCGGGAGGGTGTATATAAGTCGTTTCAAATTACTGAGGAGCATTTTGCGGAAGAATATGGAAAGAAAATCAGATATTTTATCTACAATTCCGCACAGCTTACAGAAATTGACCAATTTGCCTCTGAGAATGCTATTAAAGTAATGATTATCAATTCTCAGGCATTTAACGCTCGCGGTAAAGACGCCCGGCGTATTTATATGAAACTTGACGAATTTAGAAGCCGCAGACCTATAGATATTCTCGCAAAAACCAATCCCATACTTATCATTGATGAGCCTCAGTCTGTAGAGGGAGTGGCAACCAAAGAACGATTAAAAGAATTTACTCCATTATTTACTTTGCGTTATTCAGCAACACACAAAATTGATAGCGTATATAATATGATTTATCGGTTAGACGCAATAGAAGCTTATAACAAAAAGCTGGTTAAAAAAATTGCTGTTAAGGGGATTTCTGTAACAGGAAGTACAGCAACTGAGGGATATATTTATTTAGAAAGTATTAATCTTTCAAAAGGCAATCCAACTGCTACTATTGAATTTGATATGAAAGGTACTAATTCAATACGCAAAGTAAAAAGAATCGTCAGTGAAAATCACAACTTATATCCTCTTTCAGGAGAACTTGCAGAATATAAAGAGGGCTATACCATCTTGCGGATTGACGGGCGAGACAGCTCAATTGAATTTTTAAATGGTATTAAGTTATTTGCCGGAGATATAATTGGCGAAGTTAGTGAAGAACAAATAAGAAGAATTCAAATCCGTGAGACTATTCTTTCGCACATTGAAAGAGAACACCAATTATTTTATAAAGGCATTAAGGTATTGTCACTTTTCTTTATCGACGAAGTAGCAAAGTATAAGCAATATAACGCAGCAGATCAAGCGATAAACGGTTTATATGCTGATTTGTTCGAAGAAGAATATAACCAGATAATCAGAAATCTTTTGTTGGATATTGATGCAGATGACCCATATATTAAATATCTTGCAGGCATAACCGCTGAAGAAACTCATACTGGTTATTTTTCAATTGACAAAAAGAGTAACCATATTATAAACAGCAAACTTGGTGATAAACAGGAACGTACATCCGATGATATAGACGCTTATGATCTGATTATGAAAAATAAAGAAAGGTTACTAGATCGCCGAGAACCTGTAAGATTTATTTTTTCGCACTCGGCATTGCGCGAGGGTTGGGATAATCCTAATGTATTTCAAATATGCACACTCAAGCAAAGCGGCAGCGATATTCGCAAACGACAGGAAGTTGGACGAGGCTTGCGGTTATCTGTAAATCAAAACGGAGAACGCATGGATACAAACCTATTAGGAGATGACGTACATAAAGTAAATATACTTACTGTAGTTGCAAATGAAAGTTATGACAGTTTTGCTAAAGGGCTGCAAAATGAAATCGCTGATGCAGTAACTGATAGACCAAATTTAGTAAATACAGATTTATTTAAGAATAAAATCATAAAGGATACCAATGGGGCAGAAAAGCTTGTTGATTTAGATCTGGCGCAAACCATCTATGAAGATCTGATAAAATGTGAGTATACAAAAAAAGGAATACTCACCGACAAATATTTTGAAGATAAGAAAAACGGTATTTTTAATACTTCGGAAGAAGTTTCAGATTTCAAAGACACCATTATAGACATTCTCGACTCTGTGTATGATAGCCGTACTATACAACCTGAGAATGCCCGAAAAAATAATGTGGAACTGAAACTGGATAAATCTAAGCTCAGATTACCGGAATTCCAAAAACTTTGGAATAATATAAATTCCAAATCAGTTTATGGAGTTGAATTCGATCAAGATGAATTAATCTTGAAAGCAATTACCGCGCTGAATCTTGAACTTCATGTCTCAAAGATATTTTTTAAGGTTGAAACAGGCGCAATGAACGAAATTCAATCACGTGAGCAATTACAGTCGGGAACTGCTTTTATAAAAGAGGAAAATGAGGTCTACAAGGCCGAAATCTCATCAAATACAACAGTAAAATATGATCTTGTGGGTAAAATTGTTGCCGAAACAGGACTTACCAGAAAAGCAATTGTGGCCATCTTGTGCGGAATAGAAAAGAAAACCTTTGACATGTTTATAAGCAATCCTGAGGAATTTATCATTAAAGCTTCACAGATTATCAATGATCAAAAAGCAACAATTATCATCCAACATATCACATACAATAAACTAGAATCTGCATATGAAACTACAATTTTTACTGAGCCAACTTTGAAAGGTCAGCTTGGTGTTAACGCAATGGCCGCAAATAAACATTTATATGACTACATAATTTACGATTCAACAAATGAAAAAAACTTTGCAGAAAATATTGATACCAGCAAAGAAGTAGCCGTATATGTTAAATTACCAAAAGGTTTTTTTATCAGTACACCTGTAGGAAAATATAATCCTGATTGGGCAATTGCCTTTCATGAAGAGAAAGTTAAACATATTTATTTTGTTGCAGAAACAAAAGGTTCTATGTCTACCATGCAATTACGCAAACTTGAGGAAGCAAAAATTCATTGTGCGCGTGAGCATTTTAAAGCAATTAGTTCTGATTCAGTTATCTATGATATTGTTGAAAGTTATTCAGCCCTACTAGATAAAGTAATGCAATAAACAACCAAGAACAACCTACCCACTGTTTGAAGAAAGGTTATAACTCTGAAAATTATTTGGCCAGCGCATTGATATAAATAAACCACAAAACACAAAAGGCGTTATCCTTGATGGATAGCGCCTCTATTTAATTTTATGAATTAATGTATATTTGGGGAATTTACTACTTTTCTTTTTCCCTTTTACCGGGCGCCTTTAATTTTAGAAACAAACAAAGTTCCCAGCGCAAATAAAATCACCGACACACTAAACAGTATGGAATATGATATATTCGGTGTCAGCCCGGAATTTTGCAGGAAAAATAAAATCGCGCCGCCTAACACTGCGCCGATAACCTGCGGAATAATTCCCATCGCCGTCCAAATTCCCATATCTTTGCCATATTGGTCTACCGGCGGCAAAACATCGGTGGCCAACGCCCAGTCTACACTGGTATAGGCGCCATACCCCAGTCCGAAGAAGCCCGCAGCCGCCAACGCCGCGCCAAACGCCACCGAAACTGATAGATTTGACGCCACAATAAACATAATACAGGTTACCGTCATCATCGCGCCGGAAAGATATACCATTATTTTCCGGCCAAATTTATCGGAAAGCGCGCCGCCAAGCATTGTTGTTATCAGTGACGTTCCCAATACAATCGGAAAAAATTTAAACGATACATCGGATGACGCAGCAGAATCTTTCAAAACATCGGTAAAATAATACAAAAGAAAAGTATTAATCGACCAAATACCCGTCATAACCATCAGCCGGGTTATCAGCACCCAAGTAAAATCGGGATATTTTTTGGTTTCCAGCTTAAATCTGCTCCAAAATTCCTTTGCCCGAAAAGGTATTACGGTTTGCGGCAGCGTTTCATGCACACTGATGACAGTAATAAACACAAAAATCGCCTGCACTGCCGCCAAAGTTACATAAAATATAAACGTTTCATGCGCAAAAGTCTGCAAATACGCGCTGGTTATCTGCTGATTATTGCCATAATTGACTATCATGCCGGCAACCACAAAACCTGCGATGGTTCCAAACAAGGTCATCAGCCCATACCAGCCCGAGGCCGCGCCGCGCTGCTGTTTCGGTACTTGGTCGGCTATAATAGCGCTCCAAGGCGCATTAGAAATATTATTGGAAAATTGCAGCAGCACAAATAACAGCGCCATTACCGCGATACTGGGATGCGTAAATGGCGTTTGAATAAACGATTGCCCCACCAACGCAAAACATAATAAAATAATAACATTCATCGTTGCTCCGGCAATCATAAACGGCCGGCGACGCCCCAGCCGAGTGCGCACATAGTCGCTGATAGAACCGGTCAGCGGATTCACCGCAAAGGCTACCAAGGTGCCCCATACTACCACCAGCGGCAAATTCAGGTCTTTATGCGAGGCGCCAAAATATACGGCAACCTGCGCGGGAATAACAACATTTAAAAGCGCAATCCAGTGAAAATTATTGGCAAACCAAAATAGATTAATCTTAATTTGTCCCCATACACTAATGCGCTGTACAGCCGCTTCACTGTTCATTTGAATGGATTGGTCAGCGCTGGCCATGCACGTTTCCCCTTTTTTGAAGCATAAATTCATCCGTGGGATTTGCATGAATACAGCGCGGCAAATCCGTTTCGGATTAAATTCTATTATACATGATTTTTGCAGAATTAACATGAAACCATTGCAACATATTTACCGGATGCTGCAATATTGCTAAATTCAGGTTTGCAGTATTGGCGCAGAACAAGCATCTGCTCTTTGCGCGGTTTTGGGGCGCCTCCCAAAAAATCTTTTATTTAAAACAATATGCCACAGAGCAATAATGTGAGTCGGGCAGCAATCCGGGGATTCGTAAGGGGCGGTAGCCCCTTGCGCGGGGTTTGGGGTGTCCCCAAAAAATCATTTTTATATCAAATATCCCACAGGGCAATATTGGAAGCCGGGCGGTAGGGGCGACCCTTGGGGTCGCCCCTACCGGATTGCATGGCCTCA
>JAJYBV010000097.1 GCA_021778805.1 Chloroflexota bacterium
ACGATGAATCGTGTGGCTTGTTTCCCCACTCCACCCATGGGTACCGTGCAGTGTTTGTTCAACAACAGACACTATGGGGCACTCATTGTACTCTGCTCTGTTGGTCTTCATCCTGATGAAAATATCAAAGACCATATTGCTACATGCAGAGCTGAATCATGCAATGCGCTAATGCGCAAGCTATTTTGGGCAAATTTTAGTTGCTACGCTGCCTTTTTAACGCTGTTTATGAATTTTCTAAGACCATTTCTGCGTTCTTGCGCTATAGGCTTTTTAGCGCTTGTAATGCCCCAATCTTCATCGCGGCGCATGGGTAAAATATCTTTTTCAAGCAAATCTTGCACTGAATCATCCATTTTGAATTTTGCAATGGTAGTTCGGAATGTTAACGCTTTTTGCGAGAGTTCCTCTGCCATGCGCGAACTTTCACTAATCTGTGCTGCCATTTGCTCTGTAGCAGCTGAAACATTTTCTGCAGCAGTGCTGTTGTTTGCGCTGACTGCTGCAGACTGTGCGATAGCTTCTGCCATTCGTTTTATCCCCGAAGTTATCCCTGCTACGCTATTGCGGGTATGTTCTGTATACGCTACAGATGTGGAAATTTGCTGAGAGCCGTTTTGCATATGCTCTACTGCGGTTGTAGTATCTGCTTGGGTTTGGTGTATCATAACCGCAATATCTCTGGTAGCGTTTGCGGCCCTTTCCGAAAGCTTGCGCACTTCATCGGCGACTACAGCAAATCCACGCCCATGTTCGCCGGCGCGCGCAGCCTCGATTGCCGCGTTCAGCGCCAAAAGATTGGTTTGCGCGGCAATTTCGTCGATGGTTTCTACAATGGCGCCGATTTGTTCAGAACGCTTGCCTAATGCGCTAATACTCTCTGACGCAGCCTCCATACCAGACTTTAATATATCTATGGCGCGCATTGTTTTATCTGCGTCTTCCTCCAGCGTTATGCTTTGCTGGCTGATAGATTCTACCTCATCTGCGGCTTTAGCTAAACTTTCACTTTGATTTTTTGCGTCGATTGCTACTGACTGTACGGTCTTAGCAATGGTAGAGACGACTTTTTCATTTTCGGCAGATGTTTTAGAGATAGTGGTTGATGATACAGTTACTACGCTGCCAATTTGCGTAATCTCTCCAACAAGCCGCCGTAAATTTAAGATCATTGAATTCATGTATTCCGCTAAACTGCCGGTTTCACTTTTACCTATTAATGGCTCAATAGAGTGATCTGCGCGCTCCAAATTGCCATCTGCAACGCGCAGCGCTATTTCGCTTAACGTTTGTACAGGCTTAGATATCAGCATGCGCAATACGTACACTGAAAGCGCTGTTATGATCAATAAGATCAATATTGCGCCGCTATCCATATATAATGTTCGGTTATAAAGCATGTTGGATTTGTTTTGTAAGGTATTATTTTCTTGATGAATACTGGCAATTAAGGATGCCAGATCGGTAATTATGTTGGCGTTTTGCGGTTCCCACTGAGTCATAATTATCGCTTGAATTTTTGGGTAAGCAGATGGTGGAAACTGGGCGACATCCGATAATAGCGTATTAAATGTATTCTGCCAATTTGCAAAATCATTTGTTAACGCTGCCGATGCGGCAGATTCTGCCGCTGTGTGAGTTATTTGTGAATAATCTTGAAAAAATCGCTGCGCAGCAGCGTCACTCGTCTTTGCCTTAGTAATATATTGTCCGCTTATTGCAGAGTCTGTTACTTCTAAGGAGTCTTCCATGTTAATTTGTGTTATCAGGAAGTTACTGCGGGTATTAGCCAGATCGTACAGCGAAGTAAAATTATTCGAAAGAATATAATTTGTAGTATTGTTCATTTGCTGTGATGACCAAATATTTAACACACTGCTTCCAGCAAAAAACACCATGAGTATAACAGATGTGATAAATAATTTTTGGACAACCGTTGTGTTGTGAGATAATTTGCGCAGCATCGCGGATATGTTTTTCATGTAAACTCCCTTTAATCTACAACTTTAGTGAAGTGTATAGCATAGCGCATTTAAACTATTGCGCTGCTATTTGTGAAACGCCGCTTCCATTTGGAGCAATGGTAAAACCCAATGGCTGGTATTATATTTTCTAATCATGCTATCGGCAAAATCTTGAAAAATGTAACACTGAATTTGGCCTGCAAGATGTAGCCGTGACAAAACTGAGGTTTTGTCAAACTTATTGAAAGGTAGAGAGGTCATTGGAGAAATTGGCGCCAAATTTGTATATGTTCGCTATAGTAGTGTTAGCGGATATGCTGAGGATGGGAAAATGGATATGAAACAAAATCAGTGATAAAAATTCCGCTTCATGCACATTTCAAGGATAGAAAGCGTATTTCATGAAGGATTATTTAGTTATCGATCGCGATGAATCCGTTGCAGTTTCCATAGCGGATCTTCTTATCAGTTTTGGGTATACAACCGAATATATGGTCGCGGAGCAATTTTCAGCGCCGCAAGAAAAATTTCAAACAATTATTGTGGAAATGCCGGCAATGAGTAATCCTGCATTGAAGCGCTTTTTACAGCATGCGCGAAAAAAAGCCGGCGCAACCATTGTTGCCATCGCATCCGCAAAAGATTATCTGCGTTTTTCCGGTGAATTTCGGTTTGATAATGTAATGATCAAGCCATTCACTGCCACAGAATTGCTGCGCAATTCAAATGCAACGCAGTATTCTAAAAGCGCCGCATAACCCAATACAACAAAATGTGAACCGGCTTCGGAACAATATTAATTTATACTGCTCTGAAGCCGGTTGCTGTGTTTGACGCACAACGTTACTTTGCCAAAGAAGAAACTGCGTCGTTCAGTTCTTTGCCTGGGGTAAAACGAACACGCATTTTTTTCGGAACCACGATTTTTTCGCGGGTCTGGGGGTTTACACCACCATGCTCTGCGCTTTCTTTTACACTGAACGCTCCAAAGTTGATAAGGCGTACTTCGTCACCGTTTTGCAGTGATTCGCGAATTGCGTCCAATACGGCGTTAACAAATTCAGTCGATTCTTTGGTTGTTTTATTGGTTTTCGCTACGACCTTTTTGATCAGGTCTTGTTTTGAAATTGTGCCCATGATGTTCTCCTTTTTTGGGGTAAATATTTGGAAAGCAGAAATTCGCGCCTTCGCATTTCTACCCACTATCAGCGAGTATAGCATATGCCTATGCTCGTTATGCTTGCCTGCTTCAATACCTGAATTTTACCGGAAAAGAGAGAGCAAAATGTTGTTGAACCGTATGAAGCCGGGAAAATCCTAGGATCATTAATTTAATTGCCGCGAAATACTCAAAGCAATTCAGGCGAAATCTGCAAAAAAAGCTTTTTAACGTATAGTACTAATTTACCATATTTATGGTTAAAAATTAATAATTTTGTCCATAAAACCTGAAAAAGCGTACTGTGATTTTGTCAAGCGATATACAGTTGTATTGCAATAATGTTATGGCCACTTTGGGGGAATGGTTACTTTTGCAGTAATCTGAGTGCTATACTCCTTGTAAAGCATATGTTTGGCGGTGATGTGCAGTTTATTGGCTAAACATCATTGTATTCGTAAGCAAGTTTGAAAATGACGCCGGTTATCTATTCAGCTCTGGTAAATTATATCCGGGAGGATAAGCGTTCATGAGTTATGCAAGACGCAAGATGAACAAAAAAAAAGGTCGTATTTCTATACCCCTGCGCCATGTGTCTGCGCCGCACTCCGGAAAAATATTAGTGGTTGATGATGATAAAACGGTTGCTATTACCCTCAATGAAATTTTGCGGCAAACCGGCTATCATTCGGATTTTGCTTGCTCTGGCAAAGAAGCTCTGGAATTTTTACGCCGCTTTAAAACGGATCTGATTATTGTTGATTTGCGCTTGATCGATATGAATGGGCTGGATCTTCTTACCGAATCCCGAAAATTGCAGCCCGCCTCAATGTCTATTGTGTTAACCGGATTTGGCACCATGGAATCGGCTATCCGCGCTATGCGTGAAGGCGCCTTTGATTACCTGATTAAACCCACCGACACCGATGAACTGCTGATGCGCATCAGCCATGTTTTTGAACGCCGCAAATTGATGGATGATTTGGAGAAACGAGTCACAGAACTGGAAGCTGCTAATGAAGAAATTGACCGTATGAACACCAATTTGCAGGCAGAGATCGATCTTGCCACCAAAAAATTACAAGAGCATATCAGCGAGTTAAGCGCCACGAAAGACGCTTTAGAACAGCAGCGTTCTACCCGTGAACTGTTTATGAATATGGTGGTGCATGAACTGCGCAATCCGCTTCAGCCCATTAAAGTTGCCGCCGATATGATTGGCAAAGTTGCTGAAGACAAAGATAAAGTTATTAAATATAACGCCATAATTCAGCAAGAAATCGCGCGCATCAGCCAGTTAATCAATGATTTAAATGATGTGACGAAAATTGATTTGCAGCGTTTTTCCGTCCATTGTGTATATGCGGATGTGGCCGCCGTTGTTAAGCGAGAATATGATTCGTTTGCCTGTGCACACACAGAACGCCGCTTTGCCTTTCACTGCGACCAAGACGCTATTATGTGTATGATAGATGAAAAACGCATTTCTCAGGCAATTTTGAATTTGCTGGATAACGCCTTGAAATATTCTTATGATAAAACATTGATTACTGTTACGGTCGCGCTGGCTGCCGCCGGTTCTTTTGTTGATATATCCGTTGAAGATGAAGGCGTTGGTGTGCAGGAAACTAAATTGAATGTGATATTCGATCCCTATTTCCGCTTGCGTGAAGCAGACCCCAAAATAGAGGGTATGGGGCTTGGATTATATATTACCCGCGGTATTGTTGAAGCTCACCATGGACAAATTTTTGCTACATCGGTTTCAGATCGCAAAAAAGGATCTATCTTTACCATTCATCTTCCCATCGCCAATATCACTGCTGCGGATTAGCGCCGGCTATATGCATGATTGCTGCCGGCGTGATTCGGCAATTCTTCTCCATTTTTTAAAATATATGATTCGTCAAAAAGCAAATGATTAATAGAAAGAAATAACATGCGTAAATTTATTTCATTCATGCTTCTGGGAATTATCATCTTGGGGGCTGCTTGTTCCAGCGCTGCTAATTCTGCATCGGCAAGCAATACTGCCACTGCAACTGCCACAACCATTGCGCCAACTCCGCAAAGTTTAGGACAGCTTCAGATACATTCCATGCCTTTTACCTCGATTATGAAAACCGGATATTATTTGGATGTTCAAGGAACATCTGACGGATTTCTATTTCAGAAAGGTATGGTAGGTGAATACGATCCTTCGTTTATTGGCGCGCTATATTATTATCACTACAGCACACATCAAGTACAATTGCTGGATACTGCCGGACCGGCTAACGGCGTTGTACGCGATATCCGCTTGGTAACCGTTGCGGGCAACTATGCGGCGTATATCAAAAGTGATAATAGTTTGGAAGGGTGGGAATTTTGGCTGGTTAATTTAACTAACGGTAAACTAACCCTGCTCGATTCGCCTAAAACAACACCTTCGCAGCAATATCCCAGTAATTTTGCGATGGATGGTCAAAATGTAGTTTGGTCTTCGTTAATTTTCCAAAACGGTAAAGCGGTTTCGATTATGAGAATCTATAACATGGCGCAGAACACAACAAAAACATTATTCACTGATATTGTTGCATCGCCAGCTACTATATATCTCTATCGTCCTGCAATATATGGCTCGGTTATTACATACGCCAAAATACCGTTTGGGGCGCAAACCACTACCTCCGACACAATTTGGCGGATGAATATTGATGGCAGCGGCGTGCAACAAATTGCTACCACCCAATACGCCAATGTGAATATCGCAATGGACGCCAATTATGCAGCTTGGGATGAAGATACCGGAAATCAGCCGATACTAGATGTCTATAATCTGCAAACTAACTCGCCGGTAACCCTGCCAAGCAATATGTGTAATCGTCCGCAGCTTTATAAAACATTGCTTACATGTATTCAATGGGCGCAGCCATCCATACTTGTGATAAATTTATCAACTAACGCATATTCCATAATTGCGGATCCAGCAGTTTACACTTCGCTAACGCAGGATCGCATTATTTGGTCTGATGATGGTGAAAATGTAGTTCATTGGGTAATGTATCCGGCCGGTATTTAAACGCGAAACCTTATTTTATCTGTATGCGCAAGATGGAAGATAACCAGCTTTCATGTACGCAGCGTTTGCAGCAAACCGGCGGATAAATAGCTTAAACTGCTTTTTATCCGCCGCATTCATTCAGTTGTTTGTAAGCCTTCGGTGAAATTACTGGCCTTTTGCGTTCAGCGAACCGAAAGAATAGAATATTTTACTTCGCCTTTAGGCGTTTTCGCAATAACCGTTTCGCCTTTTTTGCGATTCAGCAGCGCGGATCCAACGGGAGATTCGGTAGAAATATAATTGCGCTTGGGATCGGCTTCATAGGTGCTTACAATAGTAAAAACTCTTTTAACACCTTCCTGATTTTCCACTTCAACGGTAGAACCGATGTGAATTTGATGGGAATCGGTGCTTAATTCAAGTGTGCCGGCGCGGTTAAGTAAACTGGTTAATTCACGAATTCGGCCTTCAATTCTTGCCTGCTCATTTTTAGCGTGTTCATACGCCGCGCTTTCACTAATATCTCCGCCTTCCTTCGCGTCGTGTATTTCATTTGCAATCATTGGGCGCTGCACTTCGATAAGATCTTGTAATTCTTCTTCTAATTTCATCCGGCCTTCGGCGGTTAGCAGGGGTTTGCCTGAACCATTTGTGTCAGTATGCGACATAAGCAAATTCTCCATAGTAAAATTGTTTCTCAGAAATCCGGAGTTGTTGCCGGAATATCAAAAAAATGTGTACAGTAAAAATGTGGCCAAACAGAGAAGTGTTCTCCGGTTGCCACAATCGTATCTTAGATTATATCCAAAATATGCGTGAACGTCAAGAAGATACATGGTGTTCATCGCAAAAACAAAAAAAGGAGTAACTGCGCGAATGAGAGCAGGATTACAAGTCCCAAATTTTACATGGCCAAATGGGAGCGCGCATTTAGGCGAAGATTTTGCCTCCATTGCTAAAAACGCCGAAGCGGCCGGCTTTTATAGCTTTTGGGTTATGGATCACTTTTTCCAAATTCGGAATGTAGGTAATCCAGATTTGGATATGTTAGAAGGGTATTCAGCGTTGAGTTTTGTTGCCGGTGTTACAAAATCAATAAAACTGGGAACCATGGTGACCGGTGTTACCTATCGATATCCGGGGATTTTAGTGAAAACCGTAACAACGTTGGATGTGTTATCAGGTGGCCGTGCGTATATGGGAATTGGCGCAGCTTGGAATGAGGAAGAGCATAAAGGGCTGGGCGTGCCATTTCCACCGCTGAAAGAACGTTTTGAAATGATGGAAGAAACCTTGCAGATTGCTCTTGCAATGTGGCAAGATTCCGGTAAATTACAAGACGCAAAACCTTTTGCCGGTAAGCATTTTCAATTGGAAAAAACTCTGAATGTGCCGCAAGCGCTGCAAAAACCACATCCGCCAATTTTAATCGGCGGCTCTGGTGAGCAGAAAACATTGCGTATGGTAGCGCAATACGGTGATGGCTGTAATTTGTTTGCGCGTGTTGGCGAGGCCGAGCTGCGCCATAAATTGGAAATTTTGCAAGAGCATTGCGCAAAATTGAACCGTCCTTACACGGAAATTGAGAAGACTGCTTTAGATCATACCTTGGTTTCTAAAGACGGTAAACCGAATACAGAATCGCCGCAGCAAGTCATTGATAGATTTGGCGCGCTTGCCCAATTGGGTTTTGATACTTGTATTGTCAGTTTGCGCAATGTGTATGAGCCGGATGTGTTTGAAATTTGGGCGGAAGACATTATTCCTGCTATTGCAAAAATTACACCGGCGGGCCGCTAACCAATTTGCGCAGGCGCTATGAGGAGCGTCTATTAAAGTGAAAAAGACTTTGGAGAAACTTTCTCCAAAGTCTTACAGCATTTCAAGTTTTTAATCGGCTAAATGCACTTGATCTTGCAATTGACTGCGCAAAATCTTTTTGTCAAATTTTCCTACGCTGGTTTTAGGGATAGCGGAAGTAATAACTATCGCATCTGGAAGCCACCATTTTGCAACTTGCGGCTCTAAAAATGTCCGCAATTCTTCCAGCGTCATCGGAGGCTGATCCGGCTTCATTACGACCGCTGCAACCGGGCGTTCCTGCCATTTGGGGTGAGGCATACCTACCACAGCGGCTTCAGCTACCCGCGGATGCGCCATAATAATGCTTTCCAACTGCACCGAAGAAATCCATTCACCTCCGGATTTTATAACATCTTTTGTTCGGTCGACAATCTGAATATACCCATCCGGATCCATAGTGGCGACATCACCGGTTCTAAACCAGCCATCAATAAATTTTGACTCACCTTGTTCCAAATTTTCACTATGGAAATATGATCCGGTAATCCACGGCCCGCGAATTTGAATTTCACCGAAAGATACGCCATCCCAAGGAGCTTCTTTCCCTGTTTCCATATTCATAATGCGAATTTCTACACCCGGCACAGGAAAACCCTGTTTGGCGCGAATTGCCAGCTGTTCGGTATATGAAAGTGATTCCATGCCGGCTTTCAGCCGTGAGATAGAGCCTATCGGTGATGTTTCGGTCATTCCCCAAGCGTGCAGCAGCTTCAGGTTATATTTATCCAGCGCCGCTATTAACGCAGATGGCGCCGCCGAACCGCCGCACACAAGGTAGCGGATCGATGATAAATCTACCGTTGGGTTTTTCTCAAGAAATTGCACCAGTCCCAGCCAAATTGTCGGAACACCTGCCGAAAGCGTTACCCGTTCATCTGCCATGGCGCGGGCTATGCGCGCCGGGTCCATATACTTACCCGGAAAAACAACTTTAGAGCCAACCATCGCTGCGGCGTGCGGCAATCCCCATGCGTTTACATGAAACATGGGGACAATAGGCATTGCGATATCAGACCCTGATAGGCCGATGGTGTCGGTCATAATAAGGGAAGATGCATGTAAATAGACTGAGCGGTGACTATAAACAACGCCTTTCGGGTTAGCTGTAGTGCCGGATGTATAGCACATGGCGGCGGCTTCGCGTTCATCCAATTCCGGCCAAGTAAAGCTGGTTGGCGCATTGGCTATAACATCCTCATATTGCAAAATCGGCGGGAAATCTGCGGGTTGAGACGCAGCGGATCCATTCATTACCACGATGCGTTCGACAGACCCCATATATGGCCGGCATTTTTCCAACAATGGCAGCAGATCGGCGTCGGCAAAAATGATTTTATCAGCGGCGTCTTGAATAATAAATCCTAATTGATCGGAAGCTAGCCGCAGATTTAAGGTGTGCAATACTGCACCCATTGTGGGAATTGCCATGTATAGTTCCAAATGCCGGGTGGTATTCCAAGCAAGTGTTGCAATTCGGTCACCTTTTTTCACGCCCATGATATTCAGCGCTGCCGCAATTTTTTCGGCGTTGGCGCACACTTCACCAAATGTAGAGCGTTCGTATCCATCGGCAGTGACGGTAACTAATTCGCGTTTGGGAAACAGCGTTTTGGCGCGCTGAAAAATAAATTGTACGGTGAGTGGATAATCCATCATTGTTGAAGAAATAACCGGAACCGCATTGCCGGATTGAGAGCGTATTGTAGGCTCGCTTGGCGCCGGTGTGGGAGCGATGTTCTGGGCAACTTGCGAAGGTTGGCTAGACTGTTGTGATGCTGCGTTGCGTCGAAACCAATTCATGGTTAAAATCTCCTCATAGAAACATTGTCGTGGAATTGCGGAAATATAAATAACATATTCCGCGTTGCTCTAGCCGGAAAGCTATATTGGCATACATTGCTGAGAAAGGTAAGAAGAATACGCGAACGCCGCAAAGTTTGCAGCGCTTCCGTTTTTCTGCTCAAAGAAATTGCAAGGATGGAGATATTTTCCGGCGCCGGTTTTTACCAAGATGAATAAAAACTTATTAATGATCATAACTATAATAACATATATTCTGTCAAGCGCAATACTGCTTTTTAATGGTCTTTGATATTTTCATCAGGATGAAGATCAACAGCGCAGAGTACATTGAGCACCCCATAGCGCCTGTTGTTGAACAAACACTGCACGGTA
>JAJYBV010000021.1 GCA_021778805.1 Chloroflexota bacterium
GTGTCATGACCTTCCGAACGGAACCAGGATTTCTCCTGACCGAGTCTGGTGAACGTGCCCTTGCGGGACTGGGCCTGGACTTTCGTGGCCGAAGCCACTGAGTCTTCAGCTCAGTGGTTGTTCACTTTCTTCCCAAATATCAGTTTTTTAGATTTCTTAAGCTTATTATACTTGAACTAAATTGTATTGTCAACAAACAAGCAAAATTAATAAGTTTGGAAAGGCAATTTTTATAGCCAACATACCGTTGATTTATATATATTTTATGGTAAATACCGATAATATTTTTGTTGTGCTCTCGCTTTGCGATAGTGATTAAGTCACATAAATATCAAAAAAAGAACACACAATGTACCGAAGCAAAAAATGGAAAACAATCAACTTATGAATTTATTTTTCCCAAGCAAACAAGCTCCGCATTCATATATTGGATCTTTTTTATGACAATATTGTATATTAATACTGTTATTAATATTGTGTAAAAATGTTGTGCGCACGTATCATCTTGCTTATTACGTCAGCGCGCATAGGAAAATGACGATGATTAGCGGCAAAATTTTACGTTACCACGGTTGGCCCGAAGGAAAAGCGCTTGGGGCGGCTAAAAAAATTGCAGAACAATTAATGCAATCCGGAATGGACAAGGATGCAGCATTGCATTTGCTTGATGAAGTGCTGGCGCAGCCGGCGCAATTTGCAAATGACTTCAGAGTTTCAGATTTGGCGGAATTGCTGTTGCCGGAGGTTGAAGCAGTTATTCAAAAAATCGACCTGCGCGGAGATCCCGTTGAATACCGCACATGGGGCGCAGAAAATATCGAAGCAGAAACAATTAATCAAATGTCGCAAGCCATGCGGCTGCCGGTTGCAATTGCCGGCGCGCTGATGCCGGATGCGCATGTGGGGTATGGTTTGCCAATCGGCGGTGTTTTAGCAACGGAAAATGAAGTTATTCCCTACGCAGTTGGGGTAGATATTGCCTGCCGGATGCGGTTATCTCTGTATGCCGAACCTACAGAAATACTTACGGCTAGCCGGCAGCGTTTTGAAAAAGCGCTGTTTTCACAAACGCGATTCGGTCTAAACGCGCATTGGGATAAACAAGATGAACCTGAACACAAAGTTTTGGATGATCCTGATTGGAACGCTACCCCTTTGCTGCGATCTTTACTTGATAAAGCGCAGCGGCAATTGGGCACATCCGGTTCGGGCAATCATTTTGTGGAGTGGGGCAAAGTTCGGCTGTTTGCAGATAATGCGCTGCCCGGTTTAAAAGCCGGCGTTTATTTAGCGCTGCTTTCGCATAGCGGATCGCGCGGTGTCGGCGCACGCATCGCAGAAACCTATACTACCGCGGCGACGCAATCATTGCAAGGTTTACCTGAATCACTGCGGCATTTGGCCTGGCTTTCTTTGGAAAGCGGAACCGGCAGCGAATATTGGCTCTCTATGCAGTTGGCGGGAAAATTTGCTCAAGCCAATCACGAGATCATTCACAAGCGGGTTGCCGCCGCTGCCGGTATCGACGCCATAGCTTCTGTGGAAAATCATCATAATTTTGCTTGGAAAGAAGCGCTTGCCGGAGGATCTAACGCCATTGTGCACCGCAAAGGCGCAACACCGGCCAACATGGGCGAACTGGGAATTATACCGGGATCGATGGGCGCCGCCGGCTATATCGTGCGCGGCAAAGGAAACAAAGATGCCTTAAACTCAGCTTCGCATGGCGCAGGCCGCGCTATGAGCCGTAAAACTGCATTAAAAACCATCACCAAAACTATGCGCGACACCTATTTGCGGGAACATGGTGTTGTTTTACTTGGCGGTGGCCTTGATGAATCGCCGCAAGCATATAAAGATATCGAATCAGTCATTCGCTCACAAGATGAATTGGTTGAGGTAATCGGAAAATTCACACCAATCATTGTGCGCATGGCAGAAGAACAAGGGCAATATTAAAGATATGGCACAGCTTTACCCCAGTTACCTGAATTTGCTGCAATCTGGCGAACTTGCGCGCCGCGCCGAAATCGCCTGGAATATGCTGTCTTCCTGCACAATCTGTCCGCAAAATTGTAAAGTAAATCGGCTGGCAGGCAAAAAAGCCGTCTGCCGATCTGCCGATGAACTGATTGTAGGGTCTTGGAATGTGCACCGCCGTGAAGAGCCGCCCATTAGCGGATCACGCGGGGCAGGGACTATTTTTTTCGGGCATTGCCAAGCGCGCTGCACCTACTGCCAAAATTTCTGGCTCAGCCAAAATGGGCAGGGCAATGTCATTACCCATGAAAAACTTGCCCAAATTATGCTGCTATTGCAAAAACGCCAAGTTCATAATATCGATTTAGTTACACCAACCCACTACGTTCCGCACATATTAAAAGCGCTGGTTATTGCGGCAGAAAATGGGCTGCGGCTGCCGCTTGTTTATAACTGCGCCGGCTATGAAAATATGGAAACCCTGCAGCTGCTGGATGGTGTTGTAGATATATATCTCCCCGACGCTAAATATGCAGATGATAAAGAAGCGCTGCGCACCTCCAAAATGCCAAACTATACAGCGGCAAACCGGCAAACATTGCGCGAAATGCTTCGCCAAGTTGGACCGCTGCAAGTAGATGAAAATGGCATTGGTGTGCGCGGATTGCTGATTCGGCATTTAGTTATGCCAAATGGCATAGCCGGAACCCGTGAAGTATTGCGGTGGATTGCTGATGAACTTGGCCAGCATACGCCTACCAGCGTAATGGATCAATACTTCCCAGCGTGGAAGGCGCATAATGACCCCACACTAAACCGCCGATTAACATGGAAAGAATACTCCGATGCCCTGGATGATTGGGAAGCTTCGGGCCTGACTGATGGCTTTCCGCAAGAAGATCTTATGGAGCTGGATGTATCCAATGATATATAACTGTTATAGACCTGAGCATACGTATAGCGCAAAGCAGGAGGCGCCAAAGGCAGCATGGGCCGGTGATTCCTTTTATTCCTTTTTTAGGCATAGGTCTCTGGCGGGATAAAATTTTTTGCCATGCTATTTTGCAAAGCAAACCATAAACACCGCCGATTTCGCATGGAGCCATTGTCTGCTAAAAGAGCAGAGTTTGACACTATCTTTGTCATTATCTATAATATAAGATGTATCAAATAATCATCCAACTTCCATGCTTAAAGGATCGGAAGACGGGCAGTAATGCCGGTAAACAGGACTTTTACTTGGGTTAATCATAAAGACTGTGTAAAAAACAGTGTGGCTCTGCGACACAGACGCTGGAGAAATCCGGCGCTGAATGCAGATTTCCGAAAACTGTAGTTTGCGCATGACGCAAGTATTTAACATCAAATCAGCATACCGGAGAAAATAATGAGTAACAAACAGAACGATAACCAAATTGATGAAAATAACGAACTGCCGCAACAAGAAGACTCTGCCGCAGCACAGATACAAAAGGAATACGAATCAATGAAATCAGAACTTGAAACTGTAAAGGATAAATATCTGCGGGTTTTAGCCGAATTGGATAATATGCGCAAACAGCAAGAACGCCGTATCTCAGATAGAGTAAAATATGAAAAGAAAATTATCTTGATGAGAATGATTGAGATTTTAGATGATTTAGACAGGGCTTTGAAATACGAGTCTGTTTCGGATAAAGAAACATTGGCGCAATCTCTGAAACATATGCACTCGCAAATGTTAGATGTGCTGCAGCGAAGCGGCGTAACCAGCTTTAGCTCTCATGGTCAGGCATTCGACCCGAAACTTCATGAAGCCATTGAAATGATTGAAGATTCTAATGAACCCGAAGGGCAAATTGTGCAAGAAACTCAAAAGGGTTATGTTATGGGGGATGAATTGCTTCGCCCCGCGCGCGTACACGTAAGCAGCGGCAAAACCTCGGCCGATGAAACAGAATAGCAATATCGCGCTTTAAGAATAGCTTTTTCCGGTTAGCCATAGGTTTTAGCCGAAGATTCGGGGGGATAGGAGCAACTACATGGAATATAAAGATTACTATAAAATTCTTGGCGTAGAAAAAAACGCTTCAATTGATGATATTAAAAAAGCGTTTCGCAAACTGGCCCGAAAATATCACCCCGACATGAACCCGGGAGATAAAAAAGCTGAAGCTAAATTTAAAGAAATTAACGAAGCTTACGAAGTTTTGTCGGATCCCGCTAAGCGTCAGAAATACGATACACTCGGCCCAAATTGGCAAGAGCAGTTTACTGCGCCAAATCCCGGATATTCTTGGAATCGCCCAACAGGACAAGGCGGCGGCGCTACAACCGGCCCCAATGGCGGATCTGCCGGAACCAGTGGCGGAAATTTCGATTTTACTTTCAATGATAACGGATTTTCGGATTTTTTTGAGTCTTTATTTGGTCGCAATAAGAATAATAACCAAACACTGCGGAAAAGACCCGGAGATAATATTGAGCAAAATGTAGAAATTTCGCTGCGTGAAGCCTATGAAGGCACAAAACGCACCTTTACTGTTCAATCTCCCAATGAATGTCCCATCTGTCACGGATCCGGCGAATTCAAAGGGCAAACTTGTTCTGCGTGCTCTGGCCAAGGCAATGTGTTTGACACTAAAAAAATAGAAGTTGCTATACCTCCGGGAGCAGATAACGGCACGCGAGTGCGCGTCGCCGGAGAAGGTCAGCCGGGATTTGGCGGCGGAACACGCGGCGATTTGTATCTCATTATTTCGCTTAAACCAGATTCTGTATGGGAACGCAAGGGAGATGATATTTTCATTGAAGTAAATGTCGATTTGCTGACGGTTGTGTTGGGTGGAGAAATAACGATTACGCTTCCCAACAATAAATCACTAATTATGACGATACCGCAAAATACGCAAAATGCTCAAACATTCCGGCTGCGCGGTAAAGGCATGCCACAATTGCGTTCAAATTCTCGCGGAGATTTATACGCGAAAATTCGTGTTGTTGTGCCTGCGCTTACAGATGAGGAGCGCGAGTTTTTTTCTGCCATGCGCCGCCGCCGCAATTCCGGAAATTCAATGGAATTTAAAAGCGCAGCGATGTAACATGAAAACAAATTGGCAGTTAGAAAAAGTTTTTTTGTACAATCGTAGTAAGCAATATTTTTCATTTGCTAAAGGTTATCATCCTTATAACACTTCATACCGGAAAGGCTGCTTAGTATGGATCTGTCAAATTTATTTGGCCCCAAAAAAACATCCAAGCAAGAAACTGAGATAAGACCGGATGGCAAAGTTCGGTTGCCTCCCAACCAATATATTACTAAAAATTGGTCGGTACTCAGCGCAGAAGCAACACCAAAATTTAACGAGAAAACCTATCGCTTTAAAGTTTGGGGCGCAGTAGAGCATCCAATAGAGCTTACATGGCGTGAATTGCAAGAACTTCCACAGATAACACTTACCGCAGATTTTCACTGCGTAACTACGTGGAGTCTGTATGACAACGCTTGGACCGGTGTTAGTGTTAAAGAGATTATCAAACTTGTGCAGCCACATGAAGAAACACAATTTGTCATGGCGCACTCATGGACGAACTACACCACAAATATGCCTTATTCCGATTTTAACGATGATGACGTAATTATCACGTTTCAGCGGAATGGAGCGCCAATCAGCCCAGACCATGGCGGCCCGGTGCGTTTGATTGTTCCTAAATTATATGGCTACAAAAGCGCCAAATGGCTGGATGGCTTTGAATTTATGCCACAAGATCAGCCGGGATTTTGGGAAATTCGCGGATATCACAACCACGGGGATCCATGGGAAGAAGAACGCTTCTGGTAAAGTCAGAACATTCAACGCAATCAATATAGCAGGAACAGCAACAATTATATGAAAAGATTTCTGTCGGCGCAAGACGCAGCAGAATTTATTGAGCAGCACGCAATAGTTGCGCGGCCTGCAGAATCACAAGTTCCGCCGGCGCAAAGGCAGGAAATGCGCATGGAAGACACGCGCGCGCTGTTTCAAGCGCTGGGCAATCCGCAATTAAACGTGCCGGTGGCGCATGTTACCGGCACAAGCGGCAAAGGCTCTACCTCCGTTTTTTTAGCGGCAATATTACAAGCTCAGGGTCTGCATGTTTGTTTATATACCAATCCATATATTATTTGCCCACAAGAACGCATACAAATAGACGGGCAATATATTAGCGACGATTTGTTCATGGAACTGGCGGAAAAGCTTGCAGATGTTTTAGTGCGTTTTCGCGCCGAACACCCGGCGTTTATTCCGCATATAAAACAGATATGGACGGCTATGGCGTTTTTAGCGGCAGAAGCTGTCCATGCTGATATATTTGTTGCAGAAGTTGGCATGGGCGGCAGATTTGATGAAACCAATGTGGCTCAGCCACAGGTATGCGTTATTACTACTGTCGGCTACGACCACATGGAATTCCTCGGCGCAGATTTAGCGCAAATTGCATGGCACAAAGCCGGTATTATCAAACAAGGCATACCAGTAGTTACCGGAGTTAAAGATCCTTCCGCGCTGGCAGTTATCAGGAAAGAAGCAGAATTGCAGGCGGCGCAGTTATTAGAATTAGACAGCGATTTTAGTGTTTCTCATATCTGCGCCATAGGCGGAGAAACCACATGTACTTATACCGACCCGACAGCGCGATACGAACACCTAAAAATGCGTTTAACCGGCGCATTTCAAGCGCGAAACGCTGCGTTAGCCATTTGCGCCGCCAAAATAGCGCAGCCAAAACTATCTGAAGATGCAATAAGAAAAGGTCTTCTGGCAGCGTGGCTGCCCGGCAGATTTGAAATTGTGCAGCGCAATCCATATATAATTTTAGATGCGGCGCACAACCCCGAGAAAATGAGCGCATGTTTGGAAACATTGCGTTCTGCTATACATCCGCAAAAAGTGATTATTATTTTTGGAGCATTAGGCTCAAAAGCAATTCTGCAAATGTTGGCTGAGTGCGCCGCGCTGGATCCGCTGATCATCGCGGCAGAGCCAAAGGCTACCGGTAGAATATCCGCCCCAGCAGAGCAAATAGTTGTTGCGGCAGCGCAATTAGGGCTGCAACATATTAAAGCAAACAACGCCGAAGACGCAGTGCGCATTGCGCTGGAAAACGCTTCAGATGACACAGCTATTTTAATAACCGGTTCGTTATTTCTAGTAAGCAATATACGCGAATATGTTTTACAAACGGTCCGGTCAAACGCGGAATAACAACAAGCAACGCCGGCGCAACGGCCAAAGCGTGGGGGATTACTGACGGCGCGCTACAATTCCGAACACACTGCTCACGCTCCCAGTGTGCGCGGCGTTGCTCAAGCTTTGCGCGAGATCTCCTGGACTCCTTTGGCTCCATAACACAAAAGCAGTCCAGAGTTTCTTTTTCTTGCTTTCTCTGGACTGCTAAGCTTCCAAGTTTCTGACGCATGGTGTGTTTTCGTTTCGGTCTGTGCTTTCTCTTTCTGACTGACAGAACAGAGCAGCTAAGCCTTTCGGCGGTTAGGGCTGATTCGCTTCACTCCTTACGGAGCTTCCACTCTCAGTCTATCAAACAAGTCTTCTGCTTGTCGCCTTATCTTCTCTAGGAATTGGGAAAACTTATCTCGGGGTCGGCTTCGCGCTTAGATGCTTTCAGCGCTTCTCCTTTCTGGACGTAGCTATCCGGCTGCGCGTCTGGCAACGCGACCGGCTCACCAGCGGTCCAGCCACTCTGGTCCTCTCGTACTGGGAGTGACTCCCCTCAATTTTCCAACGCTTGTGACGGATAGAGACCGAACTGTCTCGCGACGTTCTGAACCCAGCTCGCGTGCCGTTTTAATGGGCGAACAGCCCAACCCTTGGAACCTACTCCAGCTCCAGGATACGACGAGCCGACATCGAGGTGCCAAACCTTGCCGTCGCTGTGAACGCTTGGGCAAGATAAGCCTGTTATCCCCAGGGTAGCTTTTGTCCGTTACTCAACAGCCCTTCCACTCAGCGCTGTTGGGTCACTAAGCCCGACTTTCGTCCCTGCTCGGCCTGTTTGCCTCGCAGTCAAGCTCCCTTCTGCCTTTACACTCTCTGGATGATGTCCAACCATCCTGAGGGAACCTTTGGGCGCCTCCGTTACTTTTTGGGAGGCGACCGCCCCAGTCAAACTACCCTCCTAGCCCTGTCTCGACGCCAGTTTATGGCCGCCCGTTAGAAGTAAAACACGTCAAAAGTGGTATTTCACCGTCGACTCCGCGCTGCCCGAAAGCCGCGCCTCTTTGTCTCCCACCTATCCTACGTATAACGTCCCTCACTCCAAGGCTAAGATGTAGTAAAGCTCCATGGGGTCTTTTTGTCCTGTCACAAGTAACCCGCATCTTCACGGGTAGTGCAATTTCGCCGAGCCCTCCGTCGAGACAGCGCTCAAGTCGTTACTCCTTTCGTGCGGGTCGGAACTTACCCGACAAGGAATTTCGCTACCTTAGGACTGTTAGAGTTACAGCCGCCGTTCACCGGTGCTTCAGTTCAATGCTTGCACATCTCCCTTTAACATTCCGGTACTGGGCAGGAGTCAGCCCCTATATCTCAGTTTTCACTTTCGCAGGGACCTGTGTTTTTGGTAAACAGTCGCTTGAGCCGATTCTCTGCGGCCTTCCCAGGCTCCATACGTTCGTATTTCACCTGTCCAAGGCGCCCCTTCTTCCGAAGGTACGGGGCTATTTTGCCGAGTTCCTTAACGGAGGTTCGCTCGTTCACCTGTGGGCATTTACCCTCGCCTACCTGTGTCGGTTTCCGGTACGGGCGGCAACATCTTTCTTGCGCTAGCGGCTTTTCTTGACGGCTTGGGCTTTCAACACCTTCCGACTTCTCGCGAAGTCTCCCTCGTCTCTCGGCTCTGTGTGCCGGGTCTTCCCTCGGCATCTGCCTACCTGACTCAACCGTCCCTATCCTCTTGAACGGCGTGTTTACCCTACCGTGTCCCCGCTTCACTTGATGTTCCCGGCTCTGGATTTCTTACCAGATGTCCATCGCTTACGCCTTATTGGCCTCAGCTTAGGTCCCGGCTCTCCCTGGGTCGTCTGACGTCGCCCAGGAACCCTTAGGCTTTCGGTGTGCATGGTTCTGACATGCATTACGCTACTCATTCCGGCATTCGCTCTTCTCTTCTCTCCACTGTTCGGCTTGCGCCTAGACTTCCGTCTCAGCTTCTCAGATACACAAGAACGCTCCCCTACCATAAGGTTTTTGCCCTTATCCACAGCTTCGGTAAATTGCTTAGCCCCGGTACGTTGTCGGCGCAGCTCAGCTCGACCAGTGAGCTATTACGCACTCTTTCAATGATGGCTGCTTCTAAGCCAACATCCTGGTTGTCTGGGTCGACCCACATCCTTTCCCACTGAGCAATTCTTTCGGGACCTTAACTGGTGGTCTGGGTTGTTTCCCTCTCGGCTACGAAGGTTAGCCCCCGCAGCCTCACTCGTCATCGCTTGTCTTGGCATTCGCAGTTTGATTGAGTTTGGTAATCTGCACTAGACCCCTAGCCCATTCAGCGCTCTACCTCCAAGACATCCCCAACGACGGCTGTACCTCAATACATTTCGGGGAGAACCAGCTATCTCCAGGTTCGGTTGGAATTTCTCCCCTACCCACAAGTCATCCCCCAGTTTTGTAACACTGGTGGGTTCGGGCCTCTACGCGTCTTTACTCGCGCTTCACCCTGCTCATGGGTAGCTCACCTGGTTTCGGGTCGCATCACTCCAACTCTTTCGCCCTCTTCAGACTTGCTTTCGCTTCGGCTCCACGGCTTTACCGCCGCTTAACCTTGCTACAGTGATGCACTCGCCGGATCATTCTACAAAAGGCACGCCATTAGGTCTTTCTCCCTCTGACGGCTTGTAAGCGCATGGTTTCAGGTCTCTTTCATTCCCCTACTTGGGGTGCTTTTCACCTTTCCCTCACGGTACTTGTTCACTATCGGTCGTTAACTGTATTTTGCCTTGGAGGGTGGTCCCCCCTGCTTCCCACTGGATTTCTCGTGTCCCGTGGTACTCAGGCTCTCAGGCTACAACGTTGATGACTTCCTGTACGAGGCTATCACTCTCTCTGGCAACGGTTTCCAGCACGTCTTCCAGTCTCATCTTCGTTCTATTCTCCTGGGCCTACAACCCCACACACAATCGCTTGCGTCTGGTTTGGGCGTCCTCCGCTTTCGCTCGCCACTACTTACGGAATCTCGGTTGATTTCTTCTCCTCTGGGTACTGAGATGTTTCAGTTCCCCAGGTTCCCCTCGTATGACTATCGTTTCATCATACGATACGTGGGCTTCTCCCACGTGGGTTTCCCCATTCGGATTCACACGGCTCATCGCTTGCTCGCAGCTCCCCGTGTACGTTTCGGCGCGATCCCCGTCCTTCTTCGGCAGTTAACACCTAGGCATCCACCTTGCGCTCGTTGTCGCTTAGCTGTCCTCTGTTCTCTCGGTCAGTTGTTTACACTTTCCTACTTTTGTTGTCTCTTTGTCTCTTTGCTCTTTTTACACCTTGCGTCTTCACTTGTTCATGTGCCGCGTCTCTCAACGCCCTCTCATTATCACACATCCTTTGCCCTTTGTCAAGTCTCCTTTCCCCACTCCTCCCCTCCCTTCTTGCCCATTTTTCACTCCACCCCGCTTCCCGCCTGAGTTCCTTGCGCTTTTTCTCCCCAAAAAATTCTTTTGCAACTCCCTAGTACCCCCTTGTTCCTTCCTGCTTTTGGGCTATCTCTCTCTCTTTTTTCCCCCACTCGCTGCCAATTGAATGCGCCGCACTGCCACAAAATCCCACAGGAATTCGTAAGGGGCGGTTGCCCCTTGCGCGGGGTTTGGGGTGTCCCCACATATTTTTTTAAAGCGCCGCACAGCCACAAAATCCCACAGGGATTCGTAAGGGGCAGTTGCCCCTTGCGCGGGGTTTGGGGTGTCCCCAAAATATCTTTTTTTTTAAAGCGCCGCACGGTACACAAATTCAGGGATTCGTAAGGGGCGGTTGCCCCTTACGCGGGGTTTGGGGTGTCCCCACATATTTTTTTAAAAAAAAGAGAGTGAAGATAATATCTTCACTCTCTTTTTGAAATATTTGCAGCGCAATCAGCCAATCAAAACATCATAACCAACATTGGTGTGCGGACTGATTGGCTCACCAAACATTTTCGTATAGCATCATTTTAACCGGAGCTAACAGTTCTGTTTCAGCGTCATATCTGGTAATTCCTACAAAATCTCCCTCGCAGGTATAAGCCCGCAGCGTTTCATACGGATGAACCAGTTTAACCGGCAAACGCAATCCTTGAATCAGCTGCCGCGCCGAATTTTTAGTAAGAATTGCCGCCGGCAAATGGGTCATACATATATCCGCGGCAAACATAATATCGCGCAGCTCATCTTTTTCCGCAATTTCAGCAAGTTCCTCTAAAGTTATACAGTCTTGCAATTCCCATGGCCCCGACCTAGTGCGGACTAAATTGCTCAGAAATGCGCCGGTCCCTAAATTTTCGCCGATATCGTGGGCAAGAGAGCGTATATAGACGCCAGAACCGCATTCAATATCCAGAACCACATCGGGCAAATTCACTGAAACAATTGTAATTGCGTCGATATGCACAAGACGCGGCTTCGGAGTAAACTCTACACCGGCGCGCGCTAATTCATACATTCGCTTGCCCTGTATTTTTAACGCGGAATATTTTGGCGGAGTTTGCAATATATCGCCGATAAACTGCGCTGAAGCCGCTTGCAGCGCGGCAGCGTCTATAGTATTGCTCACCGGCCGTTCATCTACTATTTCACCTTCGGCGTCATACGTTGTTGTTTCGACGCCTAACCGCATAAACGCTCTATACGCTTTGCCGCCCTCCGAGGTATACTCTATTGCGCGGGTCGCAAAGCCGATAAATAAAGGAAGCACTCCAGACGCCAGAGGATCCAGCGTGCCGGAGTGTCCGATTCTTTTTTCGTGCAATATGCGCCGCGCCTTAGCGACAACGTCATGTGAAGTGACGCCTTTGCCTTTGTTAATGGGTATAACCCCATTTAATGTTTTATCACTCATAGTATCAGAAACCACCGGCCGCGCTTCATACAAGATTGGCTTTGGTGGATTTTGTTCTTCCTTTGTCCATACAGACAAATCATAAACACGACCGGAACAATAAGCAATATATTGAAGCAAACTGTTCCGGCAAGCTAGTAGCGCTACCAAACGCTAAAACGGTTTTAATTGAACGAGTGGATCGCCTTTTTTTACCAATTGGCCGGATTTCGGCAGCGTGGCGACCACTATTCCGCCAATTTCGGTTTTTATTTCATTAAAAACTTTCATTGCCTCTACAATACACACAACCTGCCCGGGCTGCACAATATCCCCTGCTTGCACATACGGAGGCGAAGACGGAGACGGCGCGTCGTAAAACACGCCTGTAAGCGGAGCCATTACTGCAAGCGTCATTTCAGCTGCGGCGGGTTCCGATTTTGCCGATCTAGATTGCTGATTATCTGCATTTTGCTGGAACGGAACGGCGGTTGTATAGACCGGCGCGCGTTTTAAATAAACCCGAATATCGCCGTCGGTCAACTCCAATTCCGTTACATTAGAGCCAAGCATGGCGTCAGCCAACTGCACAACCTGATCGGCCAAGCTCGGCGCTTGGGCAGATTCCCCATTCCAATCCTGATTTGATCCTTTAGAAGACATACAACCCGAATCTCCTCATTATTCTTCCCATTTACGGAACACCAGCGCGACATTATGCCCGCCGAATCCCATCGAATTAGACATAGCATAGTGCAAGTCGGCTTTGCGAGAAGCATTTGGAACGTAGTCTAAATCACAATCCGGATCTGCATTTTCCAGATTAATTGTTGGAGTTAAAATATTTTCCCGCATAGAAAGCATGGTAACAGCCGATTCAATAGCGCCAGCTGCGCCAAGCGTATGGCCAATCATTGATTTTGTAGAGCTGACAGCTAATTTATAAGCGTGATCACCAAATACTTTTTTAATCGCTATGCTTTCATTGCGATCGTTAAACGGGGTTGAAGTGCCATGTGCGTTAATATAGTCGATCTGTTCCGGGCGCAGGCCTGCTTTTTGCAGCGCCCTGCGGATGGCCTTCTGAAGACCAAGCCCTTCCGGAGCAGGTTCGGTAATGTGGTGCGCATCGGCGGTAGTGCCATAGCCAATAATTTCGCCATAAATTACAGCGCCGCGCGCCTGCGCAAACTCTAAATCTTCTAAAATCAACGTCGCGGCGCCTTCACCCATTACAAATCCGTCGCGCTGTGCGTCAAACGGACGGCTGGCCTTGGAAGGATCGCCCTTATAGCGAGAAAGCGCATGCATATTATTAAAAGCGGCAATACCAATGGGGGTAACTGCGCATTCAGCTCCGCCGGCTATCATTGCTTTGGCGTCTCCGCGGCGTATGATTTCAAAAGATTCTCCGATGGCGTGTGCGCTGGTGGCGCAAGCCGAGACCGGCGAGAAATTTGGCCCGGTGGCTCCGGTAAGGATGGCGGTATAACCGGAGAGAATGTCGATAATATCTTGCGTAATAAAAAATGGGCTGATGCGGTCCGGCCCCTTATCAAACAGATTTCTAAACTGTTCATGGCAGCTTGTCAGCCCGCCGATACCCGAGCCGATAACAACCCCAACATCATCCGCGTTCTGCTTTACATCTAAACCCGATTGCTCCAGCGCCTCCATTGTTGCCTTTACGCTATAGCCGACAACCGGATCATTGCGGCGCTGCTCTTTGCGATCCATATATTTTGAAACATCAAAATTGCGTATTTCGCCAGCAATGGTAATATCATGTCCGGTTAAATCGAAGTGTTCGATATTGCGAATCCCCGATTTACCTTCTTGAATCGCTTTCCACGATGAATTTGTATCATTTCCAAGAGATGTAACCATCCCAATGCCAGTAACTACGACACGAGTCGCCATAAATTCCTCCCATTTGGGAAATTTTAAGATGCGCAGATATACGGATGGAATTTTTGCTTGGGGCGGGCGCATCGGGGCAGCATAAGTGGCGGCGTTCCCTTGCGCGTGAAATAAACACCAAGTTTTTCCTGCGGCGCTATTTTAGCGCTGCAAAATGCGGTTCAAGCGAAAATCCGAACGGAATAAAACGCGCAAAATTATATCAATGCAAAAGAAAACTTCCGAAAGAGAAATGAACACATTCACGTGTTATTTCGCCGTCAGATTATTATATCATAAAATGTACAGATATATTCGGCATTGTAGCATGAATCCGCCGTTTTGTACATATTATGTTTGGAAAGTTTGCGGCAGCATAGGCGCGGCGTGCGCCAACAGCCTCAGCTATTTAGCGCATGCCGTGGATCGGTTATTATTATTGCGCAGCGTTTGCGTCAGGATCATACGCCCAAACTGCTTTTGCGTTAATTGCCCAAGCGGGGTAATCTTCATGGAAGCAAAAGCGCTGCGCGTACAGCTCGGCTATTTGGGCGTAACGCTCACCGGCAGAATCAGCCAAGGCGTACAGCAAGGCGGTTTGCGCCGCATCGGCAAAACAATTCAGCAGTTCTTTGCTGCGCCATTGTGCTTCTGTTTCGGAAAGGCCCTTCATTGTATGAACCGATCGTAAAATTTGTTCGGCCACACGTTTGCCGACACTGCCGCCATGCGACTCCAAAATCGGGATCATTTCAGCTAAAAATGGCTCGTGAGCTTGTTTTTTCTGCATTGCTTCCAGCATATCCAGCGACTGAATATTACCGGTTCCCTCCCAAATAGGGGTAATCAGCGCTTCGCGATGCCACCGGGCAATAGCGTACTCATCTAAAAAGCCAACGCCGCCGAATATTTCCATAGCAAGCTGTGTAACAGCCGCCGAGTGATCTGCCGTGCGATTTTTTGTAATATGCGACAGAAAACGCGCGTAATGGTAGTCTGCCGTATACGGCGGCGAAGATTGCCACGAAGCGTTAAACGCGGCAATGGCGCGCATTGTAAGCGCCATGCCGGCGGCATTTCTTACAGCAATATCAGTTAAATCTCGGCGCATCAGCGGATGTTCACAAATTGGTTTGCCGAACGCAGTGCGTTTTAAGGCGCGTTCGTTTGCCTCAAAATATGCTTTGCGGGCTATCCCCATGGCGCCGATAGCGTTTGCCAGCCGCGAAACGGTAAGCATCTCCAAGGTATAGTAAATACCTGCCGATGGAGCGCCAACCAGCCATGCTTCACTTTGATGGAACTCTACTTCACCGGAAGGAACGGCGCGGGTGGCGCTTTTTTCCTTCAGCCGGCGCACATGAAAATTCAATTCGCCATTTTTGCGCAGCCGCGGAACTAAAAACAGCGCTATCCCTTTGGGTCCGGCAGGCGCGCCATCCGGGCGGGCCGAAACAACCGCCAAATCGGTTAAGCCGGCGTTACTGGAAAAATATTTCTCGCCATTGATTATCCAACCCGAATCCGTTTCGGCGGCGGTAGTTATGTTTGCGCCTAAATCGCTGCCCCCTTGGGATTCCGTCATCCATGTTGCGCCCCACATCGTTCCCGAAAGCAGCGGATCTACCCAATCAGTATGTTCTTGCGCATATTTATGTATAACATACACCGTTTGATTGGTAACAATAAGCGAACAATACAGGCCGGGATCTGCCAATAAATAGCCAAAAGTGAAATGCTCCATCCACGATCCGCCTTCATAAGGCGCGCGGTTAATGCGAGCTGTTTCCCGCAAAATATCTGCGTGCTCCGAATGCAGCAGCGCGCGATCTACCCGAACGCCATCAACATCATGCATTAAAAACGCCGGAGCCGCGCTGCGGTCTATTGCATACGCGGTTTCATAAGCTGGGCCGCCGGCAAAAGCGCCAAATTGATCAAGTTCCTGAATTCGCTGAACATATTCCGGCCAATAAATCCGTAATATTTCGCGAAGATCGGGGTCAATGCGCCAATGGTTTTTTCCATACGCATAAGAACGATACTGCAGCATTGCGTTATAGCTCCTATTTCCGGTTTTATAAACCTACGCAAACGTAAAGCATAAGCAAAAGGCAGCGCGCCTCTCGACGGGGTCATGAGTGTGTCCTCCCAATTCTGCTTATTCTTTTAGGCGAAGGTCTCTAATAAGTATATGCGGCTACTTTGCGTCAATATCTGCAAGCTCTGCGATATAATATTATACAAGACGTAAATAACCTTCACATTACCAAATATACAGGGAAAGTACAATATGTCTTTAGTGTATGACGCACAGAAGCGTATAAAGGGCCTAATATACCTATTTCGTTTGACGATGAGTCAGTATTCATGTTATCTTCAGACTACGATATTAGCAAGAAAGCAGGGGGAGTTTGTGTCTCCGCGAACTTATACTAAACCATTTACTGAAATAAACAAACGACGCAATAGAAATACGTACCTATTGGGCCGGCTTTTTGCTGCTTTCTTTATATCACTGTGTGTTATGTTTATGGCAGGGCTGAATAAACCGGCGTATGGTTTTGTTATTTGGGGTGGCGCCAGCGGAGGAAATCCATCACTAACCATCAGCTCTCCCAATCCACCGGAAGGCCCGGCAGGCGCCAACGTCATTGTTACTGCGGATAATATTACTCCGGGGCAAACAATTAGTGTCGCCATCGGGTCGGAGTCTGGCGGATGTGCAAGCGCAACACCAATCAGCGGGGCGGCAGGGGCAGCAAACTCTTCCGGTTCGGTTCAAATCAGTTTTCCTTGGCCGTCTTTAACGGCCGGAACTTACCCGGTATGCGCATTTGGGGGAAATATTTCCTCGGCCGGATTGCAATCGGTTAATTCTTTTCAAGAATTAAGTTCATCAAGCCCAACGCTTAGTGTGCCTTCGCAGGCGCAAAGCGGGCAGCCGCTTGTTATCACCGGCGCCAATTGGCTGCCGGGTGGATCGGTTGTACAAATTCTTTATAGCTCAGCCGGCGGCAACGGATGTTCTGCTGTACTGGGCAATATAACTTCCGCAGCCGATGGCTCATTAAGCGGTTCGGTAACAACACCGGCTGTACCATCTGCCGAAAATATTCTTGTTACGGCAGTCAGCCCATTGAATACGTGCTCCGGTTCGGTTCAGCCTACATTAAAAGCTACGGCGCAGGTTACGCTCACACAAGCGCCGACTGTTACACCAACAGTTACCGCAACGCCGCAGATCACTGCTACGGGGACGCCAAGCGTTCAGCCGACTCAAACCGCAATTGCAAAACCAACACAAACACCCTCGGCAAAGCCAACTGCAACTCCTGCGCCAGGTTCACAGAACGCTAAACAGCCGCAAACACTGCCATTATGGCCGCTGCTGCTGCTGTTACTGCTGTTGCTATTGCTGTTAGCCGGCCTGTTATTGCTATTGGCGCGGCGGCGTAACGAAGAAGTTATCGTCACTGAAGATGAAATTACCAGCCAAATCGACACTACGGCGGTCGCGCCGGTAGATGGGTACACATTTATTCGGGCTGTTCGGGTAACCACGCAAGTGGTCAGCCGGGCAAACGGGCGTACACTGCGAATGCGCGCCCACGATTTTGATGAATTTGCAGACGCATCCGGTACTATTATGCGCAGGCCACGCAATCCATAAAGCAATGTGCATATTGCAAACTTGGTCTGTTTTATTTCGGCATAATAATTAACAGTATATTTTGACCTACGGAAAGGCAGGAATTATGAATCGTTCTCGCAGTATCAAAACGATTATCATTTCGTTTGCCGGGGCTGCGGCAGTTGTTGCCGCTTTGGTGTTTTCACTGCACAGCTCCGGAGTTTTAGCCGGCGGCTATGGTCCCATACCAACTTCAACCGCTATGCCGGCGCCAACGGCTACGGCCACTTTAGCGCCAACCGCAACTACAGCGCCGGCGCCGACAGCTACCATTGCGCCAACCGCAACCACCGCGCCAACGGCTACACCTACCACACCGCCAACTAACCCAGGGCCACCGGTTCCTTGCAATCCGCTGAACCCGAACTGCAACGCCGGCCCAATACCGGAATGGGTGCTATGTTTGTTGTTGCTATTACTGTTATTGCTGTTGATCTTGCTGGTTATCGCATTAGTCCGCCGCAATAATAACCGAAATAAAAATACAGCAAATAATCAGCCGCCAGCTTCAGGCAACGGTAATCCGCCAAGCCAGAACAATCCACCGGCAGGCAGTTAGCCGTTTATTTAAAACACAGCTAGCGAAACACTGACCATTAAGGAACCGGAAGAGTTCTCTTCCGGTTCCTTTTGTATACGCGCGGATATCCGGGGATTCGTAAGGGGCGGATGCCCCTTGCGCGGGGCTTGGGGTGTCCCATAATATTTTTTATTTTAAAAGAAACACCGCACGGTACACATATCCAGGGTTTCGTAAGGGGCGGATGCCCCTTGCGCAGGGTTTGGGGTGTCCCCAAAATCTTTTTTTTTAAACACCATATAAAAAAGCAGCCGGCGCCAAATATGCCAACTGCTTTGTATTTTTTAAGAAATGCCTTGCCCTGCAGGCCGCGTATTATTTTTTAGAACTGCGCGTGCTCAAATGAAATGGAAAATAAAGCGGACAAAAACCGGTTAAAGATGTTACTAGCATAATTACCGCTACAATACCGCCAATTATCTGCAAAACAAGAGATCCACCTAAAAAGGTAAAAACGCCAACTCCCAGAACTACTCCGATGATGAGTCGAATAATACGGTCTAAACCGCCTTCATTTTGTGGAAACATATTATATGTTCATCCTTTCATAGCCATATGGTTTAAAATTGCAATTGGAAATAAGTAACTTCACCAAGTTGCTATTTTGCCTCTTCAAAAAGCTATAATCAAGTTGAGAAGTTTTTCTTCCATACTTGAAACACACAATTCCGCAAAAAGATACAACGAATTTTTCTTTTTCGGATATTTATTGCAGATTATTTTTCAAGGCTTGGATTTCTTGCAATCAATCTTTGGTGTTTGCTGCGCTGATGTGTGTGCAGATTCGTCATTGCACAACTTTCGGCGCATATAATGCGATATACCCGGCATTATTCTTGGAGCAGCAGAAATGAGGAGCGCTTTGCGCATGACTGATGATGAAACATTGATTGAACGCTTGCGCAAAAAAGATGAAACAGCGTTCAAAGATTTATTTGAGTTGAATATAGACCATGTCTATAGTTTGGCGTATGGTATTTTACAAAATGAGGATGACGCTGAAGAAACTGCCCAGCAAACATTTATTGCCGCATATAAAACCATTGACCGGTTTGAGCCAAAAGCAAAATTAAGCACTTGGCTATACCGAATTACCTATAATAATGCGCTGAATATTTTAAATAAACGCCGGCAAACAGATCCGCTTCCGGATAATGAAAACGAAAGTATTATGCCATCATCTTTGGTTGATTGGCGTTTCGAGCCGGAGCAAATGCTGTTAGAAGAAGAAATCCATAAGCAATTAGAAAAAGCAATTTCCACACTTCCGCCGGCGCTGCGAGCAGCGTTTCTGTTACGTGATGTGGAACAGATACCAATTCATGAATGCGCAGATATTCAAAATATCAGCGAAACACTTTGCAAGGCGCGGACCCACCGCGCAAGGCTATTGCTGCGCGAGCGGCTGAGCGAATATTTCAGTGAACGGAACTAATACCTATGACATGTACCGAACTAATTGAATATCTGTCACAATATATCGATCAAGAATTAGACACCGAGCTGGAAAAAGCCGCGCAAGAACATCTTGCGTCTTGCCATAATTGCTCGATTGCGCTGGATACCACAAAAAAAACCATCACGTTAGGCAGGTTAGCGTTAGCCAAACCCTTAACCGGCGTAAAACGCGAAAAATTATACAGTCAATTACAGCAGGTGTTTGCTCAGCAAACCGAAACCGGCAGTTAAAGCCCCACCGGTTCATCCATTAGGTTTGTATCAGAAATTTTCTTGGCAAATTTTTCAGTCACAATGGGAAGACTGAAGGTAAATCGCGCGCCTCCCGTTTCGCTATTTTCAGCATATATTTCACCGTTATGGCCTTCAACAATAATGCTTCGCGCAATTGCTAAGCCTAAGCCGCTATGACTATTTTCTTCAGATTGATGAGAATCTATACGGTAAAACCGATGAAAAATTTCTGTCAGCAGTTTTTCCGGTATTCCGGGGCCATGATCGTTGATAGCAACCCAAATATATGATTCGGTTTCATCTTGCGCCGCAGAAATTTCAATCGGCGCGTTTTCCGGTGAATACCTGATGGCGTTTCCAATAAGATTTATAAATACCTGTTCCACAAGTTCACTATCTACCATAACAAATGGCAAATTTTTCGGTATTTCCGCAATGAAGTGAATATGTTTCTTTTGCGCATCAACCTGAACCACTTCTAGCGCATGCTGTACAATAACATTCAAATTTTCTTTGCTAAAGTGAATGGCTTGTACTTGGGCCTCTAACCGGGCAAGCTGGCTTAACTGCTGAGTAAGTTTTTGCATACGGATAGATTCCCGATTTATAATTTCATAATATGTTTGATGAATTGCAGGATCTGAAACAATATTATCTATAAGAACCTCAGAATATCCGCGAATTGCAGCCAGTGGGGTATTCAGTTCATGGGCAACATTCGCCAGCAGCGCACGCTGTACGTTTTTTTGCCGATTCAGTTCTTCCACATCCCGCTCAATAGATTCTGCCATCTGATTCATTGCGCCCGATAGCGCTACCAATTCGCGTGGTGTACCCCAATCATCTAATTCAGTACGAGCGCTTAGCTCACCGGACTCAATTTTCTGCACGCCAACTACTAATTTATTTATCGGCCGCGAAATTCGCCCTGCCAGAAAATATCCAATAATGGCGGCAATAATTGCAATAATAGCTCCGCTTACAAGCACCATTTTTATAACATTGGTAATAAAGCCCGTTCCGCCGCCGCTAATTTCACTTACCGAAGTAACTGCAATCGCGCCGATTACACCATCTAAATTTGATATAATTGGCGCAACTGCATACGCGCGTCCGGATATATATAATAATGACTTGGATATTTCAGGTAACTTCCCTGAATCCGATTTACCCAACTCTATCGATTGTTTCATTGCTGTCAAAACAATTGATTGATCTTGTTTGAGATTAGTTTGATTCGCTCCTTGAGAAACAACAACATTACCAAAACGATCCATTATCCAAACCCGATCATTCGGATCTTGCAGTTCGTTATGACCATTGTTTGAGGAAAATGTTGCGCCAATGGCGCCAATCAAATTACCGCCATTTAAATCATAATTTTCAGCTATTTTTTGTGCGTTAAATTGAGCGGAACTCAGCATCTCATTTTGTAAATATTGTGTAAAATATTGATTAGTAGCATACCATGCAACTAAGATAACGGAGCCGATAGCAATAATACTTACTAAAGCGGTAAGCATTGAAATTTGCATAGCAATATTATTTTTAGGGATCAATTTTACCGGATTTTTACGAAACCCCGTTATCTTATGACGAATATATGCAAATGAATGATCGACTGCGGCGCGAATACTAACCAAAGTATTACTGACCCGACGCTGGATCATTAACTTCTTCCTCTTTTCCAGTTGAATCAAATTTATACCCAATCCGCCAAACGGTTTTAATATATCGTGGCTCTGCAGGATTATCTTCAATTTTCTTCCGAAGTGTTCCAATATGCACATCTACTGTTCTGCTGTCACCAAGATATTCAAACCCCCAAACGCGGCTCAACAACGTTTCTCGAGACAGCGTTTCATTTGGCAAAGTAGATAACGTAAGTAAAAGCATAAATTCTTTGGCAGTCAGCTCAACGGTTTCTCCATTTTTTTCAACACGGTGTTCTTTGGGATAGATTATAATTGGGCCAAACTCCAATTTATCTTGCTTCATGCTGCTTTGCTGAGTTTGAAAACGCCGCAAAACCGATTTCACACGGCTCACCACTTCCCTCGGGCTGAATGGCTTGGTAATATAGTCATCCGCGCCGAGATCTAACCCATTGACACGATCTTCTTCACTATTCATAGCGGAAATAATAATAACCGGTGTATCAGACCACTTCCGAATTGCTTTTAAAACGTCACGGCCATCTAACTTAGGCAGAAAAATATCGAGTAAAATCAAATCCGGATGCTGATTTGTATGCATTTCTATTGCCTGCGCTCCATCAGAAGCAATAATTGTGCGAAATCCCGCGGCGCTTAGATACGTTTGTGATAGGTTCGCTAACGTTTGTTCATCTTCAACAATTAATATTGTCTGCTGATTTTTTGGTTCCATATATCGTTTACGTTCACTCATTTTCTTTCGTAATTTTCCGGCAGAAGAATTCTGCCGAAGCCGAAGTCGGATTCAGTTATGTACACATGTATAATCGGCAGAATCTTTTATCGCCAAACGGCCGATAAAAACCTGCCTCCGAATTTCGGCAATGAAGCAGTGTGTGTTAAAATATTACTCTACCTATCAGCATAGCGCTTTTTTTAGAAAATATCCATTTTATTTGAAAGAAATTTGTATGATTGAACTGCACGGATTACTAACACTGCCGCGCTACTTGCAAGTGAGAAAAGAAGAAGATTTTGCGCTTTGGCGCCCTGAAGAAACGCTTATAGTGCGTTTGTGTGTTTCAACGCTACAGTTTCCAGCTTTTTGTTATTTTATTCTGCTGCGAGCCAATACTGCTAATAATCGCGCGAATTAATACATCATCATGAATTGCAGACATAAAATATGGGCCAATGCCAATTATCGGTCCGGAATTTTGGGTTCTGAGTGAGAAAAGCCATCGGTTAGGCATAATTCGCACAGAACTTATATCGGTCCAAAAAATTGTTTTTGGGCCGGTAAGCCGATTTCTGATGGTAATTGCAGATCCCGTGATGGTGATTTTTTGGCGGAAAAACAACATTAACAGCACACCTGTAAAGCCGATTATGGCTCCGAGTATCAACAAAAACGCAATATGCGCCAAAGATCCTGCTGTTGCGCAAACTACACCAATAACAGCAATGATCACCGATAAAAATATCCAAAGCGAATCTATGGAAATGTTCGGAGATTGTATGGTCTCAATTTCTTGAAACAGATCCGCATTCATCGACGTATAATATAGTTTTAGTTCGCTGTCTAACGCGGCCTGGGAAATGCGGATTGCGGCTTCACGCAAAAGAGTACTGCCGTTTTCCATTCCTCTGGTAAATATAGTTACGGAATGTGATTTACTGTCTCTCAGATGAATAAAACCGTTTTTATATGAAGCACTTTCAATAAACTGCCATTCCAGCGCAGTAGCTTGGCGATTAGGTCTTTTCCATGGATGCATAACAATAACACTGCGATCGTTTGTTTCAACTATGCAAAATACCGAACCGGCCAGCGCAAACGCAGCAATAGCAATGCTTATAATCAAAATGGCGTCGGCTCCAAAAGCGCCATATACCGCAAGGCTATCCTTGCGCATATAGATTGCCAGCAATAAGGCAATTAAAGTTAAAAATACCGGCGGTATCAATGTCATAAAGATGATAAAGCCGCGTGGCCTGAAAATAATCGATTTATATGCTTCGGCAGACATCGTTTCAATGGCGTTGGATTGATGAGTTATTGTGTGCGTTTGCGGTTTCATGGACTGCATTGCCGGTGTCCCCCCTTGGTATGCTGGTTTTTCATACTCTTATTGATTTTTACGCAAAATATCCCTTTGCAATAAAGCGATATTGTATATATGCGTACATGTACGTTTTCGAGACCTGAGCTAAAAGAGGACTCGGAGGACACTTCCCCGACCCCATCAGGAGATATGCTGTTTCCGGCGGATCCTGCTATGTGCGTTACGTATGCTCAGGTCTTTCGTATGGCTGGTTAAAAACAGTATACCATGTTCCATGCGGTGTAGCGGCAAGGCATACATAATAGTCTTTTTTCTAGCCAATTTATATCGCCAAATAGTTTTCAGCGTAAACATGTACCATAATACCGCTCACAGATGCGTCTCAAGGTACGTGGCCGCAATACTAAATCTGCAAAAGTCGCGGACCATGTTGAAAATGCGTAACAGATAATGCTAAAATAGGGGTGAATATGGCTCAGAGGCGCCGGCAGGCTTCACATTTTAATGAACCTTGCATAATACCTGCGTTTCTGCGCAAGGTTGCGGGCTAACGCCTACCTTTCGCGTTCATAATTTACATTGAGTATCGGAGCAGATGTTTATGTCTTTCAATCCGCGAGATCTGCAGCGCATGCAGCAGCAGATGATAAAAGCTCAAGAGCAGATGGCAAAAGCTCAGGAACAAATGGCAAAAGACCTTGCCAATATGACACTTCAGGGAACTGCCGGCGGCGGCGCTGTAGTAGTTACCATGTCTGGCGATTTTGCCATTCAGTCGGTAAAAATTGATCCCGAAGCCATTGATCCGGAAGACGCCGCAACACTGGAAGACCTGATTACCTTGGCGTTTAAAAGCGCAATCGATCAAGCGCAGGCAGCCCAGCAGAAAGCGCAAGATTCAATGGTCTCTTCGGCTACCAGCGGATTACAGTTACCAAAAGGCTTTGGATTTTAAGAAAAGGGTGACGTGCGGAGAAAATGGATAATGTTGCAGCGCCGGTTCAGGCAATGATCGAAGAATTTGCAAAACTTCCCGGCATCGGCCCCAAAACAGCGCAGCGCCTCACCTTTTTTCTTCTGCGCGCGCCGAAAGATATTTCGCAGCGGCTGGCAGACGCATTAATTCGCCTAAAAGAACAGGTGCGTTCTTGCTCGGTGTGCTGCAACCTCACCGAAACAGATCCTTGCTCCATTTGCGGTAACAGCCAAAGAGATCACTCGGTGGTGTGTGTGGTAGAAGAGCCTTTGGATGTGCTGGTTATTGAAAAAACAGGTGTATTCAAAGGTGTTTATCATATTTTGCATGGCGCGCTTTCTCCTGTAGACGGCATTGGCCCCAAAGATTTAAAAATTGATGAATTGCTGTTTCGCGTTGCTAAAGGTGATATCAATGAACTTATTCTGGCCACCAACCCCAACTACGAAGGTGATTATACTGCCGCATATATTGCCTCTGCCATAACAGTTTCAAATATTAAAATGACTAAATTAGCCAGAGGTCTTCCATTAGGCGGCGATTTAGAGTACGCTGACGAAGGAACACTTGCCCGCGCGTTGGAGGGCCGGCGAATTTTTGATTCGGCCGGGCATTAACACACAATTCGGAAACATCAATATGGTTTACAACATTACGTTATATACAAAGCCCGAATGTCACCTTTGTGATGACGCCCGCGCCATTTTAGATACCATTTTTGCCGAAGCGCAAGACACTGCACATTTTGAGCTGCGCGAAGTTGATATTCGCTTGAATGAAGCAGATTTTGCGCTGTATCGCTACCGTATTCCGGTTATTATTGTTAATGGAACAATCGCGGCGGAAGGCCGCATGGATGACCAAGCGCGGTACGCAATAGAACGCGCGTTAGCGCAATAACCGCACAGTTCAGCCAAACAAAGCCAAAAGAGGATTTTTTTATGGAACAACTGCCAAAAACATGGCGAAAACAGTTGACCTCTGTGTTCTATGCATTGGCGCACGGATTTAACACATTTGCAGATTATTTTATCAATCATTGGCTGGGTATCATCAATATTATCCTTGGCGGCGCATTATTTTTCGCCATACTTACTCCATTGCTTGCCTACGCTGGATATGAACCGTTAGCAGGCGTAATGTTCCGCTCATATCATCTTATTTGCGACCAAATTCCATCGCACTCCTATTTTATTTGCGGACATCAAATAGGTATTTGCGCGCGCTGTTTAGCGATATATACATCATTGTTTATTTTTTCGCTTGGATTTAGGAAATATCGCGCAAAAATTCCGCCGTTAGATTGGAAAGTATTTGTTTTACTGCTGCTGCCGATGGCGCTGGATGGTGGAACACAATTATTTGGCTGGCGGCAAAGTTTTAACGAACTAAGAGTTTTAACCGGAGCGCTATTTGGGTTAGGTGTATTTTGGTTCACACTGCCACGGGTGCAATACGCCATTGATGAAACCAAAACCGCTGATCTTGCGTTAGCAGCGCAGGCGCAGGCATAAACTGCCGAATGCTAAAGTTACAGATTTTCGGGAGTCAGCGGCTTTGTTTGGGGCAGACCGCTTGGCCTGGGAAACGTTTTTCCCGTCAGCTTCAATTGGCGAAAGCGTAAAATAACCCTATTATCCGCCAAATCAGGCGCCAGTGAACATATTTCAGCGGGCAAAGATACAATCTCTGGTTCGGTGGCGCCTAATATATGCGCGGCATACGCTGCCTGGCGCACTTCATCGGCAATATCACCTTTTTTCATAGCAAATGTTAGAGCATTTACTTGGGCAAAAGGCAAAAGCCATTCCAGCAGCGTTGGAGCCGCCGCAACCGCTCGCGCAGTAACAATTTGAAAACTGCCGCGCAGCGAATCATCCCGCGCAAAAACTTCAGACCTTCCGGTAAGTATTGTAAAATTTTGCAGACCAATTTCATTAGCTATTTGCTGCTGCAAAACAGCTTTTTTCCCCGTCGCTTCTAAAGAAACAATTTGCCAATGCGGGAAAAGTACGGCAATCGGCAAACAAGGAAAACCCGCGCCACTGCCTACATCCAGCATTTTACGCGGTTTTTGCCGGATATTTTCGGGAATAGCCGCAAGCAAAGACATTGAATCAATAATATGCCTTGCCAGCGCCTGCGATGGATCCACAATTGCAGTAACATTAAATTTCGCCGACGCCTCTATAAGCATATCGCGCATGCGCAGCAAAGCTTCTGCTTGGGCGTTTGAAAGCTGCGTATGCAGAATTTTTGCGGTGTCTTTTAACAAATCCAATTCCATTATGTGCTATGGTCCAATCCTAAATACAATACATAAAACAATACTGTGAAAAATGTTTGCAAAAGCGTATTGTTTCTATGCTTGCATCATACATCATTTTTGACACCGCACGGTACACACAGGGATACGTAAGGGGCGATAGCCCCTTGCGCGGGGTTTGGGGTGTCCCCAAAATCTCTTTTATGAAAATCTTTCACAGGGCAATAGTGATTGCCGAGTGGCAAGGGCGACCGCAACGGTCGCCACAACCAGATTGCATCGCCTCATGTGTGCTGCGAGGCGTATGCTCTAAAACAAACGATATGGGGTGACGCTTTTGCTCCGGAGCGGTACACAAGCGCCCCTAAAATCATTATTTATAAAATACCAAAATACCATCAGGGATACGTAAGGGGCGATAGCCCCTTGCGCGGGGTTTGGGGTGTCCCCAAAATCTCTTTTATGAAAATCTTTCACAGGGCAATAGTGATTGCCGGGCAGCAAGGGTCGCCACAACCAGATTGCATCGCCTCATGTGTACCGCGCAGTGATTATTTATAAAAAGATATCATCATGCGGCATGGAAAAACGGGAAATACACAAATTTTTGGACAAACTGCAAAAAACACTTGACAAACAAGATAAAAATCTGACATACTGCACTATGTGGATACTATGGGCAGTTTCCAGAGCGGCCAAATGGGACAGACTGTAAATTTGTTGGGTAATTCCTTCGGAGGTTCGAATCCTCCACTGCCCACCTTCAGATGCAGCGCGCCAGTTTACTCCAAGTTTTTCTTAACATATCCTGAAGTAACCCGGAGACGCGCTCTGAAACTGGATTGCCCGCGTAGCGCAGCGGTAGCGCACAATCTTGGTAAGGTTGGGGTCATGGGTTCGATTCCCATCGCGGGCTCCAGCAGGTCCCTCCACAAATAGCAGATATGTTATAGTGGCGGGACATTTTCTTATATTCTGCGTGTGTATTGAATAGATTGCACGCGCCGCGCAGGCGACCGGTTCTGTGCGGAGTTTCCAAGTTTTGGTCCGATACCGGGCCGGTTAAAAATAGGAGGATCCACTACGGATCATGGCTAGGCAGAAATTTGAGCGCACGAAACCGCACGTTAATGTTGGCACAATCGGCCACATTGACCACGGCAAAACAACGTTAACCGCAGCTATTACTAAGGTGCTTGATCGCGCAAAGCTCGCAAAGTATACAGCATTCGACCAAATCGATAAAGCTCCGGAAGAAAAAGAGCGCGGCATTACCATTAATATCGCCCACCTGGAATATGAAACCGAAAAACGCCACTATGCGCACGTAGACTGCCCAGGACACGCCGACTATATCAAAAACATGATTACCGGCGCGGCGCAGATGGACGGAGCCATTCTTGTCGTTTCGGCGCCAGATGGCCCCATGCCGCAGACCCGCGAGCACATTTTGCTTGCCCGTCAGGTAGAAGTACCGGCTATGGTCGTTTTCCTGAATAAAGTAGACATGATGGAAGATGAAGAATTGCTGGAACTTGTTGAACTTGAAGTTCGCGAATTGCTGACCAAAAATAAATTTCCGGGTGATGATGTTCCCTTCATCCGCGGTTCAGCCTTGAAAGCGTTGGAAAGCACCGGCGACTTGTCTCGCAACGACCCGGCTGCGAAGCCAATTTGGGACTTGATGGACGCGGTAGACAGCTACATTCCAACACCGGTTCGCCTTACCGACAAACCGCTGTTAATGCCTGTTGAAGACGTTTTCAGCATTAAAGGCCGCGGCACCGTGGTAACCGGCCGTATTGAACGCGGTCAGGTAAAAATCGGCGACAACGTGGAAATCATCGGGTTCACCGAAAAAGCCCGCACCGTTACCTGCACCGGTGTAGAAATGTTCCAAAAAACTCTTGATTACGGCGAGGCCGGCGACAATGTTGGCATGCTTCTGCGCGGCGTAGAGCGCGCAGACGTGGAACGCGGCCAAGTTGTTGCAAAACCGGGTTCTATTAAGCCATTCACCAAGTTCTCTGCCGAAGTGTATGTGCTTACAAAAGATGAAGGCGGCCGCCACACACCGTTCAGCAATGGATACCGCCCGCAATTCTACATCCGCACAACCGATGTTACCGGCGCTATCCAGCTTCCTGAAGGCGTAGAGATCGTCATTCCGGGCGATAACATTACTATGTCGGTAGAATTGATTACACCGGTAGCTCTTGAAGAAGGCAGCCGCTTCGCCATTCGCGAAGGCGGACGCACCGTTGGAGCAGGCGTAGTCGTTAAATGCTTAAGCTAATTTTCAGCTGAGCAACATTCATCCAATCAGGGAAAGGGAATCGCAGAGATCCTTATGGATCCGCTCGGTTCCCTTTCTTTCGTATTCACAAAGCATAACATTCACTTCCGGAAAATCAAACCGATTAAGAAAGAGCAGCGGCAATCATCTATATATTAGATGATTTACCGCTCCCAGTAGGATAGTTGTGAGCGTTTATGGACAACGTATATGCTTTTGGGGTACAATAAATTGATACTGTTTAAGGGAGCATATATACCTTATGGCGGCTAAATCTAAAGAAAAACGTAAATTGTTTGCGCTCGAATGCGTTGAATGCAAAGAACGCAACTATTGGACTGTCAAAAACAGAGACAATACGAAAAATCGTCTCGAACTGCGTAAGTATTGTCCCCGATGCCATGCTCACCGCATCCATCGCGAGACAAAATAAGGGGAGAGTATTGCCGTGGCCAGTCGTTCCATGAAACCAAAACATCTTACCGAACAACAGGAAGATTCGGTGAATGCAGAGAATGACACTGCGCTTACTGAAGTGTCTGATGATAATGAACTCGAAGAAGTGTCTTCCGGTTCCCGGCAGATTGCGCCGGATTCGCAAAAAGCACTCGTTCGCAGCAGTTTCATCGATTATATTCCGGCGTGGACGCCACGGTATTTTCGAGAATCGATCATCGAGTTGTCCAAAGTAACATGGCCAACCCGCAAAGAAGCTTTTAATCTGTCGGGAATCGTTCTGATTCTTGCAGTTATTACTGCTATTGTGTTCGGCCTGTTAGATATCGGGGTTTACTCGGTTCTGCAGTTTATTACCAATCATATCCAGTAATTCGCGCCATTTTCAGTTGCACAGGTGTTCCGATATTTTTTAGCGCAGTTTCTGCGCATTTCTCAAAAAATATCCACAGAACATTTTATTTTATAGCCGGAGCCTTTGTATGTCTATTAAGCGATCGTCTACTAAATCAGACAATACGATGAAGATCGATGAATCAAACGACGCCCATGTGCCCAAGCACCTTAAAGGGCAGCGCCGCTGGTTTGCCGTACATACGTATTCCGGCTATGAATATAAGGTTAAAAAACAGCTAGAAGCCCGCGTTACTACCATGCATCTGTCGGATCGCATCTTCCAAGCCATCGTTCCGATTGAAGAAGTTGTGGAAATGCGCAGCGGCGCACGCAAAACAGTGAAACACAAATTGCTGCCCAGCTACGTTTTAGTTGATATGACATTGGATGAAGAAACTTGGCACTGCGTAAAAGAAACACCCGGCGTTACCAATTTTATTGGAACATCTTCCACTGAACCGCTTCCTTTGGAACAATCTGAAGTAGAAGATATTCTGCGGCAAATGCAAGCAACCGGCGACGGGCAATCACAGCCGGCGATGCCTCGATTTACTATTGGCGAATCCGTGCGTATTATCGGCGGACCATTTGCTGATTTAATCGGGCAAATCAGCGAAATCCATCCGGATAGAAATAAACTTACCGTTCTTGTCTCTTTCTTTAATCGGGAAACTCCAGTTGACTTAGACTTTTTGCAAGTAGAAAAAGTTAATTAATACGATTCATACCGATGTTGTTTTCAGGCAAGGAAAAATATACAAACTCTGCGCTTATGCGCAATTAATCATCCCGAGTGACCTCGTTAAGGAGCTTAAATTTCCAAAATGGCGAAACGTGTTAAGATTGTTGTTAAATTACAGCTGAATGCCGGCAAAGCAACTCCGCAGCCGCCTGTCGGCACAGTGCTTGGCCCTCATGGCATAAACCTGCCCATGTTCTGCAAGGAATATAACGAAAAAACCAGTTCTATGGTTGGCTCCGTTGTTCCTGTTGAAATTACTATCTTTGAAGATCGTTCGTATACCTTCATCACCAAAACACCGCCGGTTACCGATCTTATCCGCAAAGAACTCGACATCCCCAAAGGCAGCGGCGTTCCAAACAAAACAAAAGTAGGGTCTATGACACATGCCCAACTTCGCAAAATCGCCGAAGCTAAAATGAAAGACCTCAATGCAAACAGCATCGAAGCTGCAGAAAATATGATTGCAGGTTCAGCCCGAAGCATGGGAGTTACTATTCAAGACTAATCTAAGGTCCTGAACAGTACTGTAAAACACACACAAAAGCGCAGCAATTAGCTGCGCTTTTTATTTTTTGCTATTTCGCGCCACCAAGTTCACTTGCTTGGCAGCGCAATTGCTTGCACACAGCGGCTAGAACACCGCGATGTTTTTGATATTGCCAACAGCGCCGAAACAGTTAAAACACTATGGCAGCGCCGCCGGCAAATCTGCTATTCCAATATTAAACAGCCGATGTTGAGGCAGATTCCAATGCGCGGGCAACAACTTCGGCAAGATCGTCAACTTTAAAATCTTCCGCTTTGCCTTTTGCCGTTACACCATCCTCAAACATCGTTATGCAAAATGGGCAAGCTGCCGCCATCGCTTCGGCTCCGGTATCCAAAGCCTCTTGCACACGGGTATGGTTTACCCGCACTCCGGTCTTATCTTCCATCCATACTTGGCCGCCGCCGCCGCCACAGCAAAAACTGCGGTTTTTGTTCCGCGGCATTTCTGTTATCGGCGCGTCGCTTACCGTATTTAAAACACTGCGCGGCTCATCATAAATATCATTCCATCTGCCTACATAACAGGGATCATGATAGGTAAGCGCGCGTTTGTCGAAGTGTGCAGGAAGCTGCAATTTCCCAGACATCACCAGCAGGTTAATATACTGGGTGTGATGCATAATTGTATATTCACCGCCAAGCTGCGGATATTCATTTTTAATCGTGTTAAAGCAGTGCGGGCAGGTTGTTAAAATCAGCCGGCGCTTTGCCGGGGCAGCTGCATCCGTTTTCTCTGCTTTAGCGCCGTTCAACGCTTCTACACGCTTATTAAATCCATATCCATCCAGGGTTTCAATGTTCTGCTGCGCCAAAGTTTGCCATAAATATTCGTTGCCGGTTCGGCGCGCTGGGTCTCCGGTGCAGCCTTCCTCCGGCCCTAATATCGCAAAATCAACATTGGCAGCTTTTAACACTTTGGCAAACGCCGTTGCTACTTTGCGGTTACGCTGATCAAAAGACCCCATGCACCCAACCCAATATAATATGGAGCAATCGGGATCATCACTCATTAATTTAATATCCATATCTTTAGCCCATTCGGCGCGGGTATCGTTCCGAATTTGCCATGGATTGCGGTTGCGTTCAAGGTTGGTGTACAGCGGCGCAATTTCTTTCGGGAATCGGCCTTCTTCTTCCATAACCAAATGACGGCGCATATCAACAATTTTCGTTACATGGTCTATATTAACCGGACAAATTTCTACGCAGGCGCCACAAGAAGTGCAAGACCACAATGAAGCGTCTGAAATTCGGCCGCCAACCAACTGAAGCACGTCTGCATTGCTCTCTTCAGATACTTTCTGGTTACTCATTGCGCTTTGCTTCAGCAGCGAATTGCCATCTGCAAACAACTGCGCTTTCGCTTCCAAAATAATCTCTTTAGGCTGCAGCGGTTTTCCGGTTAAATTAGCCGGGCACACCATATTGCATCTGCCGCACTCTGTGCAGGCATAGCCATCCAGCATTTGTTTCCAAGTAAATTGATTGACTTTCGATACACCAACATTTTCTTCACGCTCAAACCGGCCTTCAATATCCGGAATAATCGGCAGTGCGCCTTTTGGATTCTCTTCAGTTTTCTGGAAAAACACATTAAACGGCGCCGCCATCAAATGCAAATGCTTGGAATTTGGCACATAGATCAAAAATCCCAAAACAATAAGTATATGCATCCACCAAAAAGCGCGATATAACACTATTGCTCCTTGCAGCGGTATTCCCGTAAATAATTGGCCGAAAAACGCGCTGATTGGAGACGTAAACGCTCCGGATGTTGCTACATAATCAAACGTATTTGTTCCGACAATTGTGAATATTACCAGAAAAATAAGTCCGAGTATGATCATGCCTTCTTTCCAGTCGTGTGTTTTGCTTTCCAGCGCCGCGGGACGCAAAATTGCGCGGCGATAGGCAAATTCAATAATAGCCGCAGTCACCAGCACAAGAAATACATCAAGTACAACACCATAGGCGTTTGATGACACGATGGGAAGCGAAAAACCTAATCCGTTTGCCCAAAGATTTAAGGCTCCTAACTGCAAAATAATAAATCCCCAGAATGTGAAAAAATGCGCTATTCCGGGAACGGGATTACGCAGCACGCCGCTTTGGCCTAATACGCCTTTCAAGAAAAATCCTATACGCTTCAAAATATGATTTATACGATTTTCCGGCTGCCCTAATCTTAGCAGGCGAAGAAGATAGCTGATGCGCAACCCAAAAACGGTCCATGCGCCAACCAAGATAATCGCAAACAATATTGCGCCAAAAATATTGCCGGTTGGCTGAATTACAGGAGCAGTAAAAACCATGCGCTTGGCTCCCTTACCAAATTAATTGAGTACCGCTGAATTTCATGTTGATGAGTTCATGCGGCTGTATCTAAGATGAATTTATTTCTGATAGCTTTTGCTATAATTGCTGGTTTAAAAAATAGAATAAATATGCGCAGATTTTTGCAGGCGCCGCTTTATATCGACATGGGGTTGGCGCGCTGCCGCCAGACTCGATTTTAAATCTGCCGTCGCCCGATCCTTGCGAACCGGACGGCGGGCATAAGAATGAAACATTTATGAACGGCGCGAAGCCACCAGTTGTGTTAGTTCCGGAATAACCACCTTTAAGTCACCAACGATTCCTAAATCACAGAACGTAAAAATCGGGGCGTCTTTATCTTTATTGATGGCAATAATGAATTTGCTTGTTTGCATGCCTGCTTGGTGCTGAACAGCGCCGGAAATGCCGCATGCAAGGTACACATCCGGTTTTACCGAGTGACCGGTTTGCCCAATATGATGGCGATGCGGAAGCCAGCCGTCATCGGTAACTGGGCGTGAAGCCCCGACTGCGCCGCCTAAAGCCTTTGCCAGCGCATCGACCAGGGCAAATCCTTCGGGGCCGCCAACACCGCGCCCGCCGGAAACAATGATAGACGCCTCTTCAATATTGGATCTGGAAGCGGGCGGAATATACTGTGGTTTACCGTCTTCCTGCCCCAAATGACCTTCTTCTGTTGCATACTCTGTACCAAAAGGGCCGCTAATTTTGGCGCCGGCGGTTGGAATTGACGGAGCAGCCAACGTGATAGTTTGGAATGTTTGCCCGGCGTGATTTGCTGCTTTAAAAGCATTTTGTCCGGCAATAACCACTTTTGTACCGGAACCGGCAGCGGTAAAGGTAATATTCATCTGCCCGCCAAATGCGGCAGATCCGAAGATGAACACGCCATCTTTAAATTCAATCGCGTTGACATGATATTCCAACGGCAGATTCAACCGCGCGGCAAGCCGCGCGCCGATATCGCGGCCATTGCTTGTATCTGGAATCAGCAGCAATTCCGGCTGCTGTTCGGAAACCAAAGCGGCTAACGTATCAACCGCAGGCTGCGTTAAATATGCGTCATACACATCTGTGTCGCCGGTATAAACGGTAGCCGGGCCGGCTTCAGCAATTGCCGAAGCAAAAGAGTTTGCGCCGCGGCCCAGCAGTACTGCAGCGGAAGCCACGCCGGAAGATTCCGCTAACGCGGCGGCTTTGCTGGCCAATTGGAGCGAGATAGATTTCAGCGTTTCGTTTTCAATCTCGCCAAGCGCGATAATGCTTTTTCCCATGATGATGAAATCCTCTGCCCTTAAATTATTTTGTTATCAGATAGAAAGTCAAAAATACGCTGTGCGGCCCCATCATTGCCGACAAAAATTTCTCGCTTGCGCTGCGTGGAAACGCTTTCAGCAGCAAGCACTTTATCATGCGCAGCGGCGCTTCCCGCCTGATTTGCCGCCAACCCTAAATCTGCAAGAGTAAGCGTTTCCAGCGGTTTTTTCTTCGCGCTCATAATTCCTTTCATCGATGGATAGCGCGGCTGATTAATTGACTTGGATACACTTACAACCAGTGGCAGTTTCGCTTCAACTTTTACATAGCCAACTTCCGCTGATCGCTCGATTACGGCGGTTTCGCCATCTATGGTAAGTTTTGTTGCCAAGGACAGCAGCGGCAGCTGCAAATACTCCGCCGTAATGCTTGGCACAACCCCGCCATTTGAATCGGCGGTGCCCTGACCAAACAATACGATATCAAAACCAATTTTCTGCAGCGCGGCCGCCAGCACACGGCCGGTTGCCAGCGCATCGGATCCTGCCAAAGATGGATCTGCCACTACAACGGCGCGATCGGCCCCCATTGCCATTGCTTTACGAATATTATCAGTTGTTTGCGCCGGACTCATGGTTAAAATGACGACTTCACCGCCGTGCTTTTCCTGCAAGCGGAGACCTTCTTCTATGGTATATTCGTCAAAGGGGTTGATAATAGCATCTTGTGGATTGCGGACCAGCCGCATATCCGTTCCGAGTTCTTTCTTAACCTCGGTAGACGGCGTCTCTTTCATACAGACGACGATTTTCACGCTACTCGCCTCCAATAAAAATTTTTTTTGAAATGCGCAGCGAGAACCAAACGCGAAAAAATGGAACGCCCCTGTTCCCGCAACATGCTCACGTCAATTGTAATAGCTACAATATACGCTTGTCAATGTTACCAGTTATCATCTTATAACTAACCGGTTAACTTTTTTAAAACTTATTTTGGGCGGTTAAGCGAGCGGTTTCGATACTAATTTCCCTTGTGGAGAAAATCGCAGATATTTGCGCGGCTTAGGAGCGCGGCCATATTTGAAAAACGCGCCGGTTACAAACTTAAACGCCTCGATAAAAATGCCGCGAGACATTTTAGATTGCCCGATCCGGCGATCCATAAACACAATAGGAATCTCGGCAACGCGCAAATGTTTGCGGAATGTTTGATAAACCAGCTCTACCTGAAATGAATATCCTTGGGACTGGATGTTTGCAAAATTTATGGCTTCCAATGTTTGCCGCCGATAACATCGATACCCGGAGGTGCAATCATGCGCGGGCAATCCCAGCATAAAACGGGCAAAAATATTGCCACCGCCGCTGATAAACCGACGCAGAGCAGTCCAATTCGGGGTTGAACCACCAGGGATATATCGCGAACCAATAACAAGGTCGGCTTGTTCAATCGCATTTAAAAAATCCGGTAAATATTTGGGATCATGCGAGAAATCGGCGTCCATTTCAAAAATATAGTCATAATTGCGTTCAAGCGCCATTTGAAATCCGGTTTTATAGGCCGAACCAAGTCCCATTTTGCCGGGGCGGCTAAGTAAATGCACGCGGTTATCTGCGTTAGCATAAGATTGAATCAGCGCGCCGGTGCCATCTGGTGAATTATCGTCTATAAAAAGTATATGCGCTTGCGGAGCCGCCTGAAAAATAGCGGGAACCAGCTGCGGTATATTGTCACGCTCATTGTAAACGGGGATAATGAGTAAAATATTCATGATAAAAACCCTTAAACGTGTTTTTTGAACAGTTGTATGCCTTTCATTGTAGCATATCGGCACGATTTTGCTATAAATTATCCACCAAAACGCCGAAAAAGCAGTTAAAAATATGTAATTTTTATTACGCAAAAATTTTTTTGCTTCATTCCCGCACTGAAATAAGATTTCGATGAGCAGCAACAGGCATTGCCGCTCGCTCAAAAAAAATTTGCTCAGCATAGTAATAATTATGCGAATAGTACTTATGTACCTTTATTACGTAAAATACAAGTAATATTTTATACTCCTTTTAGTAATGATTGAGAGGGAGATACAAACGAATCATTACCAAAGTGGTTTATTTATCGTACAAATACTCAAATAACTAAGGTAGGTTATTTTAAATAAACTTACACTGGCTGCTTGAGTTTTACAAACGATTTTGTTGATCGAAGAAAGGGAATCTCAATGCGCCCTATTTTTGCAAAAAGCCAGATTGCGCTTTCAGTAATAGCGATTGCTTCAATGCTGACTATTGGCGTTGCAGGATTTAAGACCGCGCCAAGTGCCGCTGCTAAAAATACTTCCGGGTTCACCACCTCAAATGGAAGCGTTACGCTTAAACATACATTCAATCTCGCGACAATGGCAAAAACTGCAAAGCCGCCACAGCTTACAAAAGCGCAGATTCAGCAATATCAGGCTAACTTAAAATATATTGCCAATTTGGCGCCGAAATATACCAAAAGCACAACCGCCAAAACTATACCAACTGTTAAACCTGAACCGGCAATTATTGGCCCGAAACAAGTTACGGTCAATTCACAGTTCGATGGTTTGCAAGCAGCTGTTAATGAAACGACTAACGGCTTTGATGTTGAGCCACCCGATGAAGGCATGGCGTATGGCAATAACTATGTATTTAACTTTGTGAATTTAAGCGGAGAAATTTATAACACTAGCGGAACCGCGCTAGTCCCTGCTTTTTCCATGAACAATTTCTTCAACGTCCCCTTTGCCATTTCCATGAGTGATCCGCGTGTATACTACGACAACGCTTCACAACGATGGTTTGCTGTCGCTTTGGCTTATTCTACTTTCTATACAGAGATAAATTTTGCCGTAAGTCAGTCAAATAACCCGCTGGGAACATGGTACGTATACGCGCTCAACGCAACGGAACTCAATGATCCATGGTGCCCATGTCTGCCAGATTACCCGGTAATCGGTATGGATGGCTACAACATGTATGTCACCGCAAACGAATTTTCCACAACAACCGGCGTATTTAACGGCGCGGAAATTTGGGCAGTTGCTAAAACTCCGCTGCTTTCCGGTTCAAGCGCCCCATACGTGCGCTATGGCCAGATTATGATCGCTGGAAACCCCGCATATCATATTCAACCAGCCATTAAGCGAGACGCTTTACCGGCAGAATTATTTGTCGCCTCTATTGATCCCACAGGAACTTCAAATAATCAGCTAGCCGTTTGGTCTTTGGCAGATCCTTGGGTTGTGGCAGGCGGTGGAACGCCTTCACTTACCTCAACCATTATTTCGTCAGAATATTATGCATTCCCTGTGATGCTGCAAACACCGGCAGGATATAATACTGCTTACGGCTATGCAACTACCGGTTTGTTAGACCCGGATTTTGACGCAATGCAAGAAGTTGAATATATTAATGGCCAGCTTTTTGGCGCGCTGGATACTGCCGCTAATGTTCTGGGAACAACAACCGATACTGTAGCTTGGTTTGAAATTAAACCAATCTTAAATGCGGATAACACTATTTCATCGGCAACACACATGACCGATCAAGGATATCTTGCAACTCCCACTTCGGTAGGTTTGCTATACCCCCATATTGAAGTTACAAAATCCGGATTTGGCGCTATCGTGTTTTCTTACGGTGGACCAAACACATACCCAAGTGTAGGTATAGCCTTGCGTGAACCAACTCAAACATTTGGCCCGGATCTAAATACTATTGTCAATGGCCAAGCCCCCGATAACGGATTTACTGATGTTTTCGGCGTTGGCAGATGGGGAGATTACTCCGCAGGTTCTTATGACCCAACAACAGGAAGCATTTGGTTTGCCACACAGTATATTCCCAATTCCGGAAACGGAGATATTTGGGCAAACTGGGGCAACTATATCTTCAATATTCCGCAGCAATAGCAAGATTGCCGCTTTTTAAGAACCCCGATAAATAGCCACTGCAACAGGCGCGTCTTATCCCTCTGAGGCGCGCCTGTTTGGTTTGACACAATCTGTTCGTTTGCCTTATAATTGCTCAAAGCAACAGTGCGTTGTTTATAACGCGCTTCCTCACGCTTTATCAAAATATTTGCTTCAGGCAAAAAGGCAGCCAAATATGTTAGAGTACCCCTATCCATCTACACAAGAAACGGTTTCGCGCTTGCAAAATTTGCTGCGAATAAACACCATCAACCCTCCAGGCAATGAAGACGTTGCAGCAGCATATTTACAGCAGCTGTTTAACGAAGCCGGCATTGAAAACGCTATAGTTGAGCCATTTCCGAGACGCACAAGCATTTGGGCCAGATTAAAAGGCAATGGCAATAAAAAGCCGCTGCTGCTGGTTTCTCACCTCGATGTCGTTCCCGTTGAACAGGAAAAATGGTCCGTTGACCCATTTGGCGGCGAAATTATCGATTCTATGATCTACGGCCGCGGCGCGGTTGATATGAAACAAATGACCGCTATTCAGCTTACGTTGCTGCTGTATTTTGCGCAACTGCAAAAGGACCAGCAATTTACATTAGATCGTGATTTAATCTTTTTATCCGTTGCCGATGAAGAACGCGGCGGCGAGGCCGGAATGCAGTGGATTATTAAAAACAAACCGGAATGGGTTGATGCAGAATTTGCTTTGAATGAAGGCGGCGGCTCCGGTGTTCAGATTGGCGGAAAACGCATTTATCCCTGTGAAGCTGCACAAAAAGGCCCATTTCCTGTTACACTGCGGGTAACAGGCGAACCCGGGCATGGATCTATACCGCATCAAAATAACGCTCTGGCAATTTTAGCGCGGGCAGTGCACCGTGTTGCCGCTAAACCGCTGCCCTTGCACATTACCGAAACATCCCGGCAGTTTTTTGCGAAGATTGCAAAAACACAGCGCATGCCACAACAATTGATGCTGCAGTTAGCGGCCAACCCGGTATTTGCAAATACTATTTATAATGCGCTACCGGACCAAAATTTGGCAAATGTGTTCCGCGCGATGACGCATAATACGGCGTCGCCAACAGTAATGCACGCCGGGCAGGCGCATAATGTTATTCCGGGTGAGGCTTCCGTTCATCTTGATTGCCGGTTAATCCCCGGACAAAATCAAGCGGATATTGAACGGGAATTGCGGGAACGTATTCAAGATCCACGGGTGCATATCGAAGTTGACGACGGTTTGCCGGGATATGAATTTTCCTCAAAAACTCCCATTTTTGCCGCTATCAGCCGCGCCACTGCAAAAGAAGATCCGGATGGAATAGTTGCGCCATACTTATTTCCGGCAGTCAGCGATTCGCGATTTTTAGCGCGCGCAGGCGTTACCTGCTATGGGTTTATTCCAATGAAGCCGGAAACAGGCGTTCCGCCAATTCAATTGCTGGCTCACGGCCATGATGAGCGTATTTCAATTGCCAATGTTGAGTTTGGCTTGCGTGTTTTATTTCAAACGTTGATAGAATTACAAACAAAGAGCTAAGCGTCATCATTCATATCTTTGTTTTCCGCATTCGTTTCGGCGCTACCCCGCCGTATGGTGCTGTTTTCGCGGGCATTGAATTTTTCTTTCCGCGCTATTTGCGCACGCTGAGCGGCCTTTTCCGGACTTAGTGATGGCGTTGGCGCGGAATATTGTCTGGAAAATTGGTTCATTTGCGACACAACAATCAACAAAAGAGCCAGTAGTATGAGCAGGCCAATAATCCGCACAGCGCTTAAAACAAATCCATTGCCAACGCCGGGGTAGCGATATATGGTGTTAGACGCTGCAAATAAAATTGCGCCATTCGTGGTTGGGTTAATGGCCGAAACTGAAGCAACAGGGTCGGCCGTTGTAAATTTATTTTGCACCCTAGCCCAAGATATCCCCGAATTTGCAGATGAAAACACCCCTGTATCGGTTCCGGCCAGCACCAGCGCAGGCAATTGAGCCGGCGAATACAGCGACAGCACACGCATTGCAGATAGCGCATTGTTTTGCAATTTCCATGTAAGCCCGGAATCTGAGCTGATATATAATCCGTTATCGCTCCCCGCTAGTAAAATAGGGGCTTTCCCTGAAGATTGCACAATAGCCGCTAGAGCAAAAACATCCGCCGAAGCAGGAATACCGGTTCCGGCAACACGCCACGAAGCGCCATTTTGCAGCGTATACACACCGCCGGGAGTTAGCGCAGCATATACTTCGGTGTATTTTGGCGCCACCGCAAGATGATATACATCTGCACGGACGGGCAACCCAATATTCAGCGCGCTCCATTGTGTTCCGCCGTCATTTGTAACATACACACCGGAATTTGTAGTTCCGGCATATATAATTTTTCCTGAAGCATCGCCTAACGCCAGCGTATCAACCACATCATCTTTTGGTAAACCGTTTGTAATAGCTTTCCAAGATAGGCCGTTATCGGATGATACAAACACCCCACCGGCTCCGCCGGCATATAAATAGGCGTCATCCGGGGTTTCGGCTAAGGCAACAACGGGCATGTTTGCGGGAAGACCGCTGTTAAGAGTTTCCCAATTTTGGCCACCATCGGTAGTGGTAAATATCTTGCCGGATTCAGAGCCTGCAAAGATTTTTCCTTGATCCACCGAATCTTGCAATAAAATCAACGGATGCCCAATAGATTGCTGCACAGGCTGCCAGCTTTGGCTTCCGGAGGATCCGCCAAAAAGCAGGGCAGCAATTGCAATAAACCCCGCAATGATAACAAAAATAAGATTCCGTCTTGAAAGTAGCGAACGCTGCGCCGGTTTGTTGCTGGATACTAATTGCTGACGTTGATTTGCCATATACTTTTCCTGATTAAAATTTAATTTGAAAACAATTCCATAGTAGCACGTTTTAACAAAATTATCATCGGTTTATCTGCGAGAGTCTATTTGGTTTGCTTTTTATAAAAAAATAGCGCCCTGCAAATCTAAGCAGAGCGCTAAAACAAATTCGATACTATGGCAGTGTATCGGTATCTATTACTCGAAGTACACTAGTATACGGAAGACCTTTTAAAGCTGCTGATTCATCTGCCTGTGTTAACGGCGAATTACTAAACAGAAAATGACTGGATACTTCACCATTAAATGGAAGGGTTGAATTACCTATCTGCACAGACACTTGCCTTCCCAATTTTTTATCATACACCAGCGAAGTTGTATCTGAAACCCATGAAACAAGGCGGCTGCTTATTGTGGGATATTCACTGAATCCATCATGATCTTGTGATTGATCTTCAATTATAACCATTGGAAGCGCCGGATTAGTGATATCTGGATACATTATAACTTGTGAATAATCTTTATTAGTATCTCACCTTACGCACAATCAATCGCACAGGAGGTTTTGAGAGATCGAAGTTCAGACAAACTGGATTGCAGAACTTTGAGATAGAGCTTTGTTTTGAGAGCAAAGTGATTCAGGTGAGTCGCTTTGGATACGAGTTCAAGCTTGACAAAGGCATATATCGAGGCAAAGAAATGGTTGCTTTGCGTCTGCACTCGTTTGGT
>JAJYBV010000022.1 GCA_021778805.1 Chloroflexota bacterium
AAACACCACCGTCGGTAACTTCGACGGCGGCGGCCGCAGCTATTCATCCAACGCCTTAAGCGCCGCAGGGGTCAATTCCAACGCTGCGTTCACCTTCGATGGCGTTACCTTCACGTGGCCGACAGAAACTGCCGGTAGCAACGATAACTGGCGCACGGCCGGTCAAGTTGTTCCAATCAGCGGGTCCGGCGCTGATATTGCTCTGTTAGGCGCTGCTTCCGGCGGGCAATCTACCGGTACGATTACAATAACCTATTCCGATGGAACCACCCAACAAGTAAGTGTTATCTTTAGTGACTGGACGCTGAACGGCGGATCGGTAGCTCCGGCTTCCGGCGACTATATCGCCGCGTCTTTGCCATATCGCAACTCCGCTACGGGCAAAGATAACACCAAATCATATGTGTTTATGGCTTACGCCTCGCTGACATCCGGCAAAACCATTGCCAGCGTCACTTTGCCGGCTACAGTTACCGGCGGCGCAATGCATGTGTTTGCCATTGCCACCGGTTCGGTCAATGTTCCGCCAACAAATTTACCGGCGTATAACAGCGAGGGTACCAGCCCAGACACAAACACCACCGTCGGTAACTTCGACGGCGGCGGCCGCAGCTATTCTATCAATGCGCTAAGTGCTGCAGGGATCAATTCCGGCGCATCTCTTACAGTAGACGGAATTTCCTTTGCATGGCCAACAGAAGCGGCCGGCAGCCCTGATAACTGGTCTGCCGCAGGACAAGTCATCCCTGTTAGCGGGTCCGGCTCTGAGCTGGCGTTTTTAGGCGCTGCGATAGGCGGCAAATCATCTGGTACGGTAACAATTACGTATACCGATGGCACAACACAAACCGCAACACTTGAATTTACCGACTGGGCTATTGGCGGCGGAGCTAGCGCCATTTTGCCGGATAACACGATTGCCGCATATATGACTTATAGAAATACCGCAACTGGGCCACAATATTTAGCGTTGTATTTGTTTATGGCATATATCCCTGTAACTGCCGGTAAAACAGTAGCGTCGGTGACGCTGCCAACAACACTTACCGGCGGCGGTATGCATGTGTTTTCAGTATCCCAAGGCAACATGCCAAATGTGCCCGCAGCAGTTTCAAATCAATCTTTACAAACCTATCTTGGAAGCAACGCGCGTTCAAGTTATTTCCCGAATGAAACGCAATTTACTTCCACAGACTCTGTAAATCTTGCAATGCAGTGGGCAGCCAAAGCCGGCGGAGCAGCTAATGTGCAGCCGCTGGTTGTAAACAATGTGTTATATTGGGGCACTTGGGATGGTATTTTCCACGCTACAAACCTTTCCGGCGTAGATATTTGGACACAAAACCTAGGCACATTAACCGTTTCCACATGTGCGCCGCCATCTGCCGGCATTGCCGGAACCGCAACCTATGGCTCGGTAAATGGAACAGCGGCGATTTTTGTTGGCGGAGGCGATGGCAATTTTTATGCTTTGAACGCCAGCACCGGCGCTATTCTTTGGAAAACAATGATTGCTCCTCCACCGGCAAATTTTATTTGGGATTCTCCGGCTGTATATAACGGCAGCGTTTATATCGGATTATCTTCATTTGGAGATTGCCCCGACAGCCAAGGCATGGTTGATAAATTAGATGTAAATACGGGAACTATTCAGTCGGTATTCGACACCGTACCTGCTACATGCACCGGCGGCGGGCTTTGGGGGTCACCGGCTATCGACACCGCAACCGGAATTATGTATATTGCCACCGGCAATCAAAATCTGGGAACGGGTCCCTGCACCGATGAACCATATGCGCAAGCAGTGGTGGCCATCAATACAACAAATATGTCAGCAGTGGGGTCCTGGCAAATAATGCCATCTACAGCAACAGGAGACAGCGATTTCGGATCTACCCCAACCTTGTTTACTGCTACTATTAACGGAGCAGTTCGGCAATTAGTTGGAGTGGGCAATAAAAACGGTTTATATTACGCATTTGACCGAACCAATATTACTGCCGGCCCTCTTTGGACCACACAGGTAGCGATTGGCGGAGATTGCCCCGATTGCGGCAACGGAACCATATCACCCAGTGTATTTGACGGCAGCACGTTATATATTGCTGCGGGGCAAGTTACTGTAAATGGGGTAACCTACAGCAGTAATCTTATGGCGGTAAATCCGGCAACAGGAGCAATAATCTGGAGAGATTATTTCTTCCAGGGATATATATTATCTGCTGTATCTGCCGTAAAAGGTGTGTTGTTTACAGGTGTGGGGAATTCGTTGGTGGCTGTAAACGCCACAAATGGCGCGCTATTGTATCAGTATATAGATACATCTACCGCGTATTCACTATTTTATGGCGCACCGACAATCGTAAATAATGTTGTTTACGCAACAAACTACGATGGAACGCTCTATAGTTTCACCGTAAAATAAAATTTCAGTGGTATAAAACCAACGGAGTCCGAGGAAATTTTCCTTCGGACTCCGTTTTTTTATGCGGCAGAACGCTTTCAGAAGCGAACTACGGCAATTGCTTCATATTCACCAATGTATTTAAAATACTATCGGAAGTAGTGATGGTTTTGGAATTGGCCTCAAAGCCACGTTCCGCAATAATCATATTTGAAAACTCACGGCTTAAATCGACGTTAGACATTTCAAGTGCGCCGGAAGTAACAGTACCGATACCATTTGTGCCGGGAACACCGGCAGCACCGATTGAACCGCCAAGGTTCATGGTAAATGTTTGCGTGCCCGAAGCCGGGGCCAGTGAAACACCACTTGGCAAGGTTAATGTCAGCGCGCCGTTAGCTGTAGTAAACGTGTATACCCCGCCTGCCAGCGATGAACTGGTTACCGGAACGGAAACACCGTTTACTGTTATAGTAGGTGTACCCGAAAGGCCTGCGGTTCCCATAGTAAAAGAAAGTGTTGCGCTGGTTACCGGGTAAGAATAAGGCAGCGTGCCTGTACTCAGCGCGCCGGAAAGGGTAGTTGGTGTAGTTGTCATCGTCGCCGGAACAGACATTGTTGAAGGAAATGTAAGCGATGGTGAGTTTACCCCGCTATTGCCGGCAGAAATAACCGTTACCGCTGTGCCGCCGCCAAAATTAAGCACTGTAGCGTTGCTGATGTTTGAAACACCGGAGTTGAGCGTTGGAATATATAAACTGTTGCCTATTGCCTGCAGGCCGGTGGGGTTAGGGAACTGCGCCAAAGCAATCTGCCCCAGTGTGGTAGTGGTGCCGCTGCTGCTAACGCCGGTTACAGTGCCATCCGGCGCTATACTATAGCTGGAATAAGAGCTGGGTATTGTAATAGGCGCTAACGGCGCATTGGTATTAATGGTCGGTGGGTTTCCCTGCGCTTGATAGCCAATAACAGCCATTCCGGTCGACGGATTAACCAGCGCGCCATTCGCGTCTAAATTAAATGATCCGTTGCGGGTGTAATACAGCCCGCTGTTGCCCTGCAGCACAAACATCCCATTACCCTGAATCATAAGATCGGTTGGTTTTCCGGTTGTTTCCGCACCGCCCTGTGAAAATATCGGCGATACCTGTGATACTTCAACACCTAAGCCAACTTGATTAGGGTCGGTGCCGCCGTTTGCCGCTGTTGGCGCGCCTGCGCCGCGAATTGTTTGGCTGAGCATAGTGTCAAATACGGTATTTGATGATTTAAATCCAATGGTGTCGGCGTTAGCAATATTATTTGCAACAACATTCATCATCTGCTGAAATCCTTGCAAGCCCGTAATTGCGGTAAAAAGTGAACCAATCATGCGTTTCCTCCGTTAATTTGCGCCGCGCCGGTTGATGTTGGAGCGGTTGTTTGTGTTGTTGTGGTTTGTGTAGTCCCCGTAGATGTTCCACCGGAATTTGCGGCCGAACCGGATGATGAATTTGCCGAACCATCTGAACCGGCCGCGCCGGCAGTTCCGGAAGATCCCGCAGTTGTAGCGCCAGAATCAATGCCGGTTACATCCGCAACATTCATATTCTGGCCATTGACAATCACGTTAATGGTAGATCCGTTTACTGAAACACCTGTTACTTGCCCGGTAACAGTTTGTGCATTGATGGAACCTGAAACGGTTTTACCAATAAGGTTATTTGCGTAATTTTGCTGCTGCGTCAGCATTAATTGCTGGGAAAATTCCGTTTGGTTCAGCTGCGCCAATTGGGTTACCATTTGCGAGCTGTCCATCGGCTGTGTAGGGTCTTGATTTTGCATTTCCGCCACCAGAATTTGCAAAAACGTATTGATTCCAAGCTGATTGTTATTCATAAGCTGCGTAATCATCTGACCGCCCGTGCTAGAGCCGGATGACGAAGAGCCTGAACTTGAACTTACAGGTAAACTCATAGCGCTGCTCCTTTATGCGTCGTAATCAATTGTTGAATATATGCGCGCGCCACGCGCCCGCGATTGCTGGATATCTGCCTTGACACCTGAAAATTCAGGTGTGGTATGATTTTGATTGGTTTGTGAAAATTGCTTTTCAGACCGATTTCCTCCAAAAGATGTGTTACTGCCAAACGCATCCGTATGTTGCGCCGAAACATGCACCTGCGGTGTATGTGCGCTATATGGCGCCATAGCGTCGCGGATTGCTTGGGTGTGCGCCGAAATTGCCCCGGCAGCGGCAGACGGCGCGGCGATAGCGGCGATAAGCGTGCCTTGCGCGTCCTTGCGCATTGTGATATGCACCAAACCCAAATCGGGCGGTGATATTTTAACGCGCATTTCTGTTTCAGCTCCATTTTGCAGCGCCGCCGCACGATTCATCATCATTTCGGGCAGCGCGCGCAGCGCTACCGTTTGTGCGCCGGCCGCGCTCTCACCGCTGTGTTGAACAGAAAACACCGAAGACGCGCCGCGGCTGTTTTCCACAGTAATCTTTCCGGGCGCAGGCTTATGATGTTCGGCGTTTCCGGATGATTGGCCAGACGTATTGGCTTCCATCGCAGTAAAGGAATTGCCGGACTGCGGCTGTAACTGAAGATTTTCCATTATACTTTGAGCGCCAGATTTTGCGGCAAAAGATCCGCCAGGTTTCAGGGCATTTGCCGATTGAGCTGATGTTGCCGGCTGAAATAAGTTTGTGGACTGAACAGACTCAGTTAATGCCTGCGCAAAAGGTTTGCCTGCTGCAGCGCCGCCTAATCCAACGGGAAGTTTTGGCGCAACAGGTGTGGCGCTGTGATTTACCAAAGGTTCCGCTAAGGATTTCAGCGCAACTTCCGCTTCTTGCGTTGGCTGAGCGCCATTGGCGGCGCTACTCCGGCTATTCGGCAGATCTTCCGGCAGTTTTATCGACGCTTGTGTTTCTTGCGCTGTCTTTGCAACTTCGGCAGAATTCCGGTTAACAGAATTTTGATTAGTCGGCAAAGTTTCCGATATCATTGGCAATGCGACTCGCGGAGCTGTATCCGCAGATGCGCGCACAGCAGAAATTTCGCTGCGCGGCGCTGCAGCATACGGAACTGGCGCATTGCCGGCGGCGGTATTTTCAGCAGGTTTTAGCGCAAATGGTTTAACCGAAGCAACTGGCTCTTGATGGGTATGCTGGGCTGTTTCAGGATGGGTTTCGCGCTTTTTTTCCATTTTTCGTTGATCAGATTTGCCGGAAACGAATGCGGTCTGCCCAAAATCAGCCAATTTTGTTTTCATCTTCAGCGCAGATTCCTGTGAATCGGCGTGAGGATTATGTTGCGATTGACTGGCGCTAATATTCCGCAAAGTATCAGAAAATGGAAATCCCTCTATGGTATCTTGCGCGGCAGCCGGGTGAGAATTTTGCGTAATTTCCGGCGGCAGCGCGGCAGGAATAGTAATCATCAGAGCATCCTTTCTGATTTAATTAATTGGAGCTAACGCGGTTGTCAGCATTGTGAATTTAGAGTTAATTAAATTCACTTCTGCCTGATAGGAAACCGATGTGCTGGTTAACTCCGTCATTTGCTGGTTAATATCCACATTATTTCCATCATTGCGCACTTGCAGATCATTCCTTGTGTATGGTTGTGGCAATTCAGCCGGCGCGGCAGCATTACTAAGGGGATTATTCATCACCTGCAGCAGCTGCTGTTCAAAGGCAATATCGTGGGTTAAATACCCCGGCGTATCAATATTAGCCAGATTATTTGAGATTAATTGCTGCCGCTGAGACAGGCCATTTAAACCGTATGTAAGCTGACTCATGGTTGCGTCAAATAAGCTCGGCGCTAATGTCATATGAGACCTCCTTTCTCATGTGCTTATTCTATTTGTTAAAGATGGGGATGGGATCTGCGGCTCCAGGTAATAAGTCCCATTTCGGTTAAACGATTATTTTCAGCGCGTTCTTCCTCTACCCGCGCATTCAGCGTAAACATTGATTTTAACCGTTCCATGGCTAATCGTTTCTGACTGGCATTAATACTTTCGCCGTGCGCATTTTCCGCCGAAGTTTGCGCCTGCTGCACCAAACGCTGTTTTTCAGCAATTTCGCGCCGTATTCGCTCAATTTCATATTGCGAAGCAACAATGGCAGAAATATCTATAGTTTCCGCTGATTTTAACGAATTCAGCTTGGTTTGCGCATCCAGCAATTTTTGTTCAGCTAATTTTTCCTGATTCTGCGTATTCTCTAAGCGGATTTGTTCAAGCGCATATGCGACCCTCAATCGCTCTTCAATTTGCAGCCGATAAGACAGCACATGGTCTAACGGAAAATGTTTAGCCATGAAAACAACCCCCTACATACAAAAAATAACAGCAAAATGGCAAACGCCAAAAAAGTACATGTATCAATATTGAAAAATTGCATCTAACTGCTCGATTGATTGTTCAAACGGTTCAAGAACACTAAATTCCTGCCGCTGAAACGCAATGATTCGAGATTGCAGCGCAATGGCGCGGTCGATAATTTGATTAGAGCCAATTTGGTAAGCGCCGATAGTTATCAAATCTTTATGTTTTTCATAGGTAGCCAGCGCATCGCGCAGCCGCCCGGCCAGCAGCATATGGCGCGGTTCAGTAATATCCGGCATAACGCGGCTGATGCTGTGCAAAATATCGATGGAGGGAAAAATATTTTCCGCCGCCAAAGCGCGCGAAAGCACGATATGGCCATCTAACACACCGCGCGCGGTATCAGCAATCGGTTCATTCATATCATCACCTTCAACTAAAACGGTATAAAAGGCCGAAATAACACCTAAAGGGGCGGCGCCGGCGCGTTCTATCAGCCGTGGAATCAGCGCAAAAACTGACGGTGTATAGCCGCGCAGCGCCGGCGGTTCGCCGGTTGCTAAGCCTATTTCGCGCTGCGCCATTGCAACACGAGTCAGCGAATCAAGCAGCAGCAGCACATGTTTGCCGGAATCTCTATATGCCTCGGCAACAGCAGTAGCCGTCCACGCAGCCTTCAGGCGCATTACCGCCGGCTGATCTGATGTGGCAATGACCAAAACCGAACGCGCCAGCCCATCTTTCCCAAGATTTTTTTCAATAAATTCCTGCGCTTCCCGCCCGCGTTCGCCGATTAATCCAATGACAATAATATCGGCTTGTGCGCCGCGGGCAATCATACCCAAAAGAGTCGATTTACCTACGCCGCTGCCGGAAAAAATGCCCATGCGCTGGCCTTTTCCGGCGGTGAGCGCGGCGTCTAACACACGCACACCTGTTGGAAGCGGGTTGGCGATACGCGGGCGTTCAAGCGGCATCGGCGCAGAGTTTTGCAAAGGAATGCGCTGTGCGCCAACTAACGGGCCTTTGCCGTCAATCGGCGAACCAAGCGCATCAATAACCCTTCCTAACAGCGCCGGCCCCATAGGGATGGTTTGTCCGGAAGATACGCGCTGCACGTGTGCGCCGGGCCGAATGCCATGCAAAACGCCAAAAGGCATTAGCAAAATGGCGTCATTGCGAAACCCAACAACCTCGGTTAAAATCGGCGCTTCATCTGCCGATGCCTTCACATGGCAATAATCACCGATGCTGGCTTTCACCCCGCAAGCTTCAACCGCCAGGCCAATGGCGCTGCGCACTGTGCCCAGCGTTTCTACTGCCGGCGTTTTTTCCAGCGCAGCCTGATAATGCAATAAATCGATATTCATCATAGTTTCCTCTCATCAGGCTCCGGGATTTTGTACAGAGCGCTGCATATCGACTTCCAGAAACATATCGGAAACTTTTTTTGTCAGCGTTGCTAATCTGCCATCGATATAATTGGTATCCGATTCCACAATACAGTTGCCTTTTTCCAAGGTGAGATCTGGTATAAGGTGTGAATGCGCTGTATCCCAGCCATGTTCAACCGCTATTTCATCCCAATATGGGTATAGCGTTTTAATGTCATCCGGGTTCAGTCGTATTTTTGCGGTTACCGAGTTTTCCAATTCTCCCAACAGCTTATTAATAAACCGAATAAACGTTTGCGGCTCGGCATGAAAAGCGTTTAACACAAGTGTAGAGGCAACCGCAACGCTTAATTGCGCTAAGGTAACCTGCGTATTATGGATCGCTTCGCGCAGATCCATAACTGCGTTTTCGCTTAAGCGCCGCAAATCGGTTATCAGTGTATCCAGTTCTCTAAATATTTCCGCGCGGCCATCTGTTTTGCCTTGTTCAAAGCCTTCGCTAAAGCCTCGCTCAAAAGCTTGCCGATACGCCAACTCTTCAACTTCTTGAAAATGCGCTTTCATATAAGCCAGTTCTTTCTCAGTCTGCGCATACTTTTGTTGATATGCCTCTTCGATTTGCTGCAGCTGTACGGCCTTTTCATCCTCAGCTTGTTGAATTTTCTGAGTCAGAATTTGAATCGTTTGGGCAGGCGATTCAGATCCGGCCACAATATTCAGATTGTTTAACGAATCTGCCAGCGGCCGTATCGCTTTGCCTGGACGAAGAATCCACGATCCTTTTGCAAAATGATCTGTCATCGCCTGTTTTCCTTTCGGTTATTTTTACGCTACATCAATTCTTCATCGCTGCGCGAAATAACAATTTCTTCTTGATCTTCCAGCCGGCGAATAGTATTTACGATACTGCGCTGCGCTCTGCTCACCTGATCCGAACGCATCGGCCCCATGGTGTCTAATTCATCGCGCATCATTTCTGCAGCGCGCGAAGACATATTGCGGTAGATGGTTACACGCACATCTTCTTTCACACCTCGCATCGCGCGGGCAAGTTCTTTCATATCTACCTCGCGGATAATGCGCTGAATGGCTCTGTCTTCCAGCTTGGCAATATCTTCAAACACGAACATCTTCGAGCGGATTTGTTCAGCAATTTCCGGTACGGTTGCGTCAAGGTGATCCAACAGATTTTTTTCTGTCTGCCGATCGGAGCGCATCAGCACCTGCACCAGGAAATCAACGCCGCCGGAAGCGCCGCCGCCGCGGCTGATTGCGCCGGAAAGCCGCAGTTTCATCATTTCTTCCACATCGCGCACCAGTTCCGGCGGAGCAGCTTCCATAGTGGCTATGCGATAGGCAATTTCTGCCCTCGTGGAAGACTCCATTCTTTGCAAGATATTGGCGGCTAAATCGGGTGACATTTTGGCGATAACCAATGCAATAGTTTGCGGATGTTCTTCCAGAAGAAAATCCGCCAATTGATTGCGGTCTACATCGCGCAAAAATTGAAATGGCGCGTTATATCCACCTTGTGCGCTTAATCGCTTAATAATATCGTCGGCTGCGGAAGGGCCAATTGCTCTGGCAAGAATCTGTCTTGCAACATCAATTCCGCCAACAGAACCGAAAGTAGCAATGCCGCTGCGCTCTAATCCTTCCTCGATAACGGCTACCGTTACCATGGGATCATAGCGTTTTAACTGCATCATTTCTGCAATAACCCGTTCTACAATATTGGGCGGCAACAGTTTCAGCACATCCGCCGATACTTCCGGCCCTAAATTTGCCAACAGGATCGCCGATTTTTGTTTGCCATTCGGCAGTTTCGTTGCAACCTGTGTATTTTGCGTATTAGCTAAAGACATAGACATAGTTTACTACCTCGGTTATCCTTCTTCGTACCAGCCGACAATAACATTTGCCAGCATTTCCGGATGTTCCCGCGCCAAATCCATTAAATTTTCTTTTAATGATTGCTGGCGGGCTTGTTCCGCTTCATCAATAACCATTTCATTGTATCGATGTTCAATTTGGCCGTTTGCCCCTATGGAAACTAACGATTTATCACCGGATGGCAGCGACGCCGCGCCGTTTGCAACCAGCATTTCCGATTCCGACAGCGGTTTGCCGTCTAAACCGATTGCAATGCGTTTGTCATCAACCAATGTAACCGTTGTGGTAGCTTTCGATTTTGTTTTTCGTGTTGCCCGGAAAGCAAATATCAACAGCGCGATGGCAACTATTGCTAAAGCAATGCCTTGCAGCATGATGGAAGTCATTTGATTTTGCTGCTGTGTTTGCAGCGCGCTTTGCGCCGCCGTATTAGCTGCATTGCTGAATGGCATGGCTGTTACAGTAATTTGGTCGCCGCGAGTAGTATCTAAACCGATTGCGTTTGCAACTGCAGATTGCACCGAAGCCAGGGTTGCCGGCGAATAGGTTCCATTTAATACAACGGCAACAGTCAGCCGCTGAACAGACCCCGGAGCCTTAATTAAATGCTGCACCGTTTGTGTTACATCATAGGTTGTTTGACTTTGGTTCTGCACATATTGCGAGCCAGAAGCAGTCGTTCCGGCCGCAGCTGTTGGTGTTGGAACTAAGTTGCTGGCCGTGCCCGGAACACCTGAAGGGGTTACCGTGCCTTGCCCGTTGGAAGTAATGTTATTAATACTTTGCGAAGCAATTGCGCTTGGCGTTGGACTGTAGGTAGTGGTATCCTGCTGCAATTGATCCCAATTTAAGGATGCGTTTACCCGAACTACCGACTTGCCCGGACCCAAAATAGAATTTAACATGCTTTGCGCTTCAAGGCTTAATGTTTGTTCATATTGCTGCTGCACTTGCATAGATGTGCCATAGGTTGTGGCGCTTACACCGTTAGCAAGCGAAGAATCTAACACAATTTGCGACAAATTATTTCCATTAGAGTCCACCACGGTTACATTTTGCGGGGTTAACCCTTGCACCGAACTGGCCACTAAGTGCATAATTGCGCTTACTTGGGATGTTTGCAGTGTTGAACCCGGAGATAATTGCAGCATCACCGAGGCAGTTGCGCTATCTTGTGTAGATGTATACAGCGAGCTTTGCGGAAGCACAATACTTACACTGGCTTGCTGCACACCATTAATATTTTCGATCGTTCGCGTTAACTGGCCTTCCAGTGCGCGCTGATAATCTACTTGCTGCAGAAAATCAGTCAGGCCAAGCGGGTTAGTTTTATCAAAGATTTCAAAACCAACCACGCCCTGACTGGGAAGTCCTTGGCCTGCAAGCATAAGGCGGGTAGAATCAACGACATTGGAAGGGACCATAATAACCGTGCCATTGCCGCTGATTTCATAAGGGATTTTCTGCCCTTTCAGCACATTAACGATATTTGAAGCGTCTGTTGGCTGCAAATTACTAAATAACACATCATATTGTGTTTGCTGAGACCAAACCACAACACCAATAACCAACGCTATGGTAATAACTGACCCTGCAATAAGCGCTATTTTTTGCGGATTGGTAATATGCTTCCACCATTCCCGCAGTTTATTCAACCAAAATGAAGGACCCTGCTGCACCGTTGTTTCCCCCTTTCACACTATTTTTCAGACCTGTAATTGCATCATTTGATTATATGCGTCGAGCACCTTATTGCGAACCTGCGTTGCAAGATCTAACGTAACCGACGCTTGCGCCATAGCGATCATCACGCTATGAATATCGGTAGACTGCCCCGAAGCAAACTGCGACGCCAAGGTATTTGCCTGTTGATCGGTTGTATTTACCGCATTGAGCATCTGCCCGACCAAATTTGTAAAATCTTGAGCTGCGCTTGCCACATTGGAACCGGAGGAAGATCCGGCACCGGAACTGATAGACGGAATTTGAATTGCCGTAATCGGGCTTAACCCAACTCCGCTGACTGCTGGTATATTCACGTATTCCCTTACTTTCTATCGGCAAATAACACAAGAACATAAATATATCAATCAAATGGGGGATATATGTATGCCGCATTCGCCGATGTGTCATCCATTACTTAATGGTAAGCGCTTGGTTTGCTGTTGTTTTTAATGAATTTATAGCGGTTACATTAGCTGAATATGCGCGCGTAGCGCTCATCATATCCGACATTTCCGTTACCAAGTCTACATTGGGGTATCGCACATAACCGCTGGTGTTGGCTAACGGATTACGCGGATCATAGACAAGCCTTCCGGGTGTTGGGTCTTTATAGATAGAAATGACTTCAACACCGTTGGAAAGCGGCTGCTGCACACCACCGGGATATGGAGTTGGCGGCGTCGGCGGCGAAAACGGAAACTGGGTATTTTCAATTGATTGAAACACAGCTTCAGCGCGCTGGTAAGGTCCGCCTTGTGGTGTTTGCGTAGTATTGATGTTTGCGATATTATCTGAAATGGTATTCATGCGAGTTTGTTCGGCAACCAAACCAGACGAAAGCATAGACATAGCATCAAAAAAACTCACTGGTATATCTCCTGCCAATCAGACAAATCTTCCGTAACGTCTCATATGGCGTTTTTATGATAACAGAGAATATGCGAGATCCTTTAGGGGCAAATGTCCATAATTCCGTGTGCTAAATGCCATTAAGCGCGGCGGCATTCATCCAATAATTGCCAAGACCTCAGGGAATGTTCAAAATGCGCGGTAAACAGCGCCCGCAAAATATGTTCCACATCACTGCGCACAGCGGGATCTATTCGCATAACCGGCAAGGAATTCCAATCGGTTCGTTGAATAAATCGAAGAATTTTTAGCACAATAAGCGGCAGAATGCGGGAAGAAAAGCGTAAGCATTGCGGGCAGAGCGCGCCGCCAAGCGCTGCATTAAAACCGTTATTTTCTGTTGGAAATAATTCAGCGCCACAGTTGACACACGTGGTAAATTCGGGCCGATATCCAAACAAATCCATCAGCCGCAATTCAAAATAACGCAGGGCTGCCCAGCCTGTGCCATTGGGTCCGCTTTCGGCGCGCTGTTCATGGCTTGGGGTCAGCCAAATTTCGGCGTCGCTATTCAGCCGGCGCAGTGTATCCAGCGTCAGCGCATAAATAGCGCGAAACTGATAGCCATCTTCCAGCGAGCGATCTATACATTCCACAACAGTCAGCCCAGCGGCGCCATGCCAAGGAGAATCACGCAGGAATTCAAATCGCTCTTTTACAACTGCTTGTGTCATAATATCCAGTTCGCGGCCGCGCGCAAACGCAAAATCCGAGCGCACCAAAACATCCGCCGAGCCGGCCAATGCGCTGGTTACTTTGCGAGACCCTTTCGCGGCCGCGCGAATTTTTCCGTATACCGGCGAAAAAATACTGACAATTCTATCTGCTTCGCCAACAGGCATATGGCGAAGGATAATACCTTCACTAGAGTAAGAACGCGGCTGGGATGGCATAAATATGGGTAATGTACAAGCGCGGCCTGTGCATGCTTCCTTTTTTATTTATAGTTATGCGCATGGAATATCCCGGAACTGCTTTCCGCAACGATACCTATGCGCCACATTAATATAATTATAAAGCAAATCCGCTGCGTTACGCCGCAATTTCAAAGAGCACGATTGTGTTCCGGCGCGTTAATGTATACCCTATAGCCGGCGCGCTTGACATCTTCCCTGTTTTGGGATATGATGTTCATTGATATGCCCACGTGGCGGAATGGTATACGCGGCAGTTTGAGGGGCTGTGCCTTAATCGGCGTGGAGGTTCGAGTCCTCTCGTGGGCACCGGCATCCTGCAGTACATTGCAGGATGTTTATTTTCTTAGCGCAAATTTGGGGGCGATTAGCTCAGTGGCAGAGCGGCGTCTTTACACGGCGAAGGTCACAGGTTCAAATCCTGTATCGCCCACCTTTTTCTTTCCCCAAAGTTTACCAGTGTATTTGACAAAACACAAAAGATGCAGTTATACTGCTCATAAGGGTTATAAGTCAATTTCCTGTTTTCCCCCCAATATACAAGTAAATACAGAGCCAGACTTGTTGGTCTGACCTCACGTAGAGATTTTGTACGCCTCAGAGGAGTTTTGCTTTATGCGCCGCGTTTTGGTGGTTCTGATGCTCGTGCTGTTAGCAGGTTTGGCAGTATATGTTGACACAGGGCATGCGATTAACATCGGATTTTTGGGATACAACAACAGTGATCAGCTCAAAGAAGGGCTAGATTTAAAAGGTGGTATCCAGTTTTTATTTCAGGCGGAATGCCCTGCCAACAATTCCAACTGCGACATTGCTTCCAGCATTGGCCCTACAATTCAAAATATTCTAACCAGAATTAACGGCAGTTTAGGTGTCAGCGAAGCTATTGTAAACAGCCAATCGAATGGCTCAACCCAATATATATCTGTACAATTGCCTGGGGTAACAAACGACTCCCAAGCGCTTTCCCTCATCGGCACAACCGGCCAATTAAATTTTATTGATACCAGCGGGCAGCAGCTTCAGGTTGGTTCAACGGTCACCAACGGGCAGTATCCCATTCGGTTTACCGGCCAGCAGCTGGACCCAACATCAATCAGTGTCAGCATTGGCACAACAAATCAATATCAAGTAAATTTTGAATTTAATGCCGCTACACGCAACAGTTTTGCCACATATACCGGTAATAATATTGGAAAATACCTAACTATTACGCTGGATAACACAGTTATCGAATCAGCTGTTATTCAAAGCCAGATAACCGGTTCAGGGGAAATTTCCGGCAGTTTCACACAAGCTTCTGCCAGTCAGCTCGCCTCATTTCTAAAATATGGCGCCTTACCTTTACAATTAACCAAAATTAGCGAACGGCAAATCGACGCTTCACTGGGATCTCAATCCATTTTCTATAGTGAACGCGCCGCGCTCATCGGCATCGGGTTAGTTATATTCTTCATGCTGTTGTATTACCGCCTTCCGGGCTTCGTTGCCACAATTGCGCTGCTGTTATACGCGGCGCTGGTACTTATGGTCATTCGAGTGCTGGGAGTTGTTTTAACGCTGGCAGGTATTGCCGGTGTCATCCTATCTATAGGAATGGCGGTGGACGCAAACATACTTATCTTTGAGCGTATAAAAGAGGAGCTGCGCGCCGGCAGAACCATGATGTCTGCCATTGAATTCGGCTGGAGCCGCGCATGGCCCTCTATCAGGGACTCAAACGCATCTACCATCATCACGTGTTTAATTTTGTCAATATTTGGAAACAATTTCGGCGCCACTATTATTGTCGGTTTCGCAACCAACCTATTGATTGGTGTGCTTGTATCACTATTTACCGCAGTGGTTGTAACCCGAACATTGCTGAATGTGGTCATCCAATTTCCCGGTGTGTTATCGCACCCGGCTTTGTTTGGTGTGCCAGCGGGTGTAATTAGGCCGACAGGGTCTGCATTAAAGCGCAAAATCAGGCAAAATCAGCCTGCTCTTGCCGGCGCGGCTAACAACTTACTTCCTGCGTCTTCCGATGATGAAACCGAGGGAGAAGAATAAAACATGTTTAACTTAACCGCTAAAAAATATCTTTTCTTTCTCATTTCCGGCATAATTATTGTGCCCGGGCTGATATCTTTGCTGTTTGTTGGCCATCTTAACTTGGGAATTGATTTTACCGGCGGATCTACGGTTGATCTGCGCTTTCAAAATACAATTTCCCGCGCACAAGCAGACCAAATTACGGCGTACTTTACTTCGCAGGCGCATTCACGCGATACCAATGTATATTTATCTCAGCAAACCAACACAACCGGTGTGCAAGTTTTCTGGCTGGAATTCGATCAGCCGGTTGATTCTGCTTTTCAGAAAACTATTTTAAACCGCTTAAACGGCCAGCCGTCCCTTGCAGTAGCCACCGCAATGAATCCATTGATAGGCGTACAATATCAAGGAAAAACTGTTTCGTTTCTGCCGTTTTCTATCGCGCCAACCCAAAGCACCAGTGGCGGGCCGGCAATACAATTTACCGCCGCAGATATTCAAAAAGAAATAACTGCTTCTGCCCTTCCCACTACCGGACCGGTTCAACAAACAGGCGCAGCTGCCTCAACGACTCCAACCGCGACGGCAACAGCATCTAAAACAGCAACGGCTACCGCTACCGCGACAAAAACACCAACGGCTACCGCTACCGCGACGGCTTCAACAACAACTTCGGGCAGCAGCACAAAAGTACAGCTGCTAAATGTATTTAAGGGATCTACAAACCAAATTGTTACAGTGCAAACTCAAACATTTTTAAGCACTGCGCAGCTTACCAGCCTTGAAACACATTTACTGAACACCTATGGCCCGGTATTTCAGTCGCAAGTCAGCACTGTTGGACCTTCAATTGCTAACCAAACCACTTTTTACGCCATTTTGGCGGTTATAGCCGCTTCTGTTGCAATTATGGTGTATATTGGAATTGCTTTCAGCAACGTTGGCAGTTTAAATATGTCATTTAAATATGGCGCTTGCGCTATCATCGCCTTGCTGCACGACGTGCTTGTTGTGCTGGGTATATGGTCTATTTTGGGATTCTTATTCCCGCAAGATTTTGTGGTAGATACATTGTTTGTTACCGCGGTCTTGACGGTGATCGGTTTCTCGGTGCATGATACAATTGTTGTATTTGACAGAATCCGTGAAAATTCCCGCAAAAGCCGTTCGGAATCTTTCGAGCAGATTGTGAACGCCAGTTTGCTGCAAACCATGGCGCGTTCGCTGAACACATCATTTACTGTTGTAGTTACGCTTTCCGCGTTAGTGCTGTTTGCCGGAGGCTCTATCCGATCATTTACCTTAGCGCTGTTAATTGGCATTGTTTCAGGAACATACAGCTCCATTTTCAACGCCAGCATGTTTTTGGTAATGTGGGAAAATCGCGAATGGCGCAACTGGGGCAAAGCTAAATCACAGGCGCTTACCCAAACTTCGCGAGGCGTTCGTGTTGCCGGCAACAAATAAGCTGATCAATACTGAACGTATGAAACTATGTTGCGCCGAACCAGCATGCATGATTCGGAAAAATCAGTAACATTTTCTTTCGGGTCGCCGGAAGAATACGATACATCACGATGCGGCGCTGCAGGAAAGCGCCGCATCTTTGTTATAAAAGGACGGAAATTTTGTGTATGGAACTTACCCGCGATGAAGTAATGCGAATCGCGCAGTTAGCGCGTATAAAACTGACAGAGGAAGAAGTGACATCGCTGGCTTCTCAGCTTTCCAACATTCTTGGCCACATTGCCGCTATGCAGGAAGTAGACACCAGCGGCGTTCCCATCAGCGCCAGTATTTTGCCTGTTACCAATGTTATGCGGGAAGACGCCGCCGAACCATCGCTGCCTATCGATGAAGCGCTGGCTAATACACCGGAACGGGAAGATAATTTTGCTCGTGTAAAGGCGGTGCTGGAATAATGGCTGCTACCAAGAAAAAAACTCCTGAAACGGCTCCTTGGCAATGGACCATACACGAAGCCGCTGATCAATTGCGGCAAAAAAAGATTTCATCGGTTGAACTGACTCAAGCGCATTTCGAGCGCATTCGCGCAGTAGATTCCTCGGTTAAAGCGTTTTTAACTCTTTTAGAAGACAGCGCACTGGCTGAAGCCCGCAATGCAGATGAAAAAATAGCAAAAGGCGGCAATCTTTCGCCGTTAACCGGCATTCCGCTGGGTATTAAAGACGTTGTTGTTACCAAAGGTATTCGCACAACCGCCGGTTCCCGTTTTCTGGAGCATTTTATTCCGCCGTATGACGCTACGGTTATGACCAAGCTGCGTTCTTCCGGCGCGGTTTTTTTGGGCAAATTAAATATGGATGAATTTGCCATGGGTTCTTCCACCGAAAACTCTGCCTATGGCCCTACGCACAACCCATGGGACCTTACACGTGTGCCCGGAGGCAGCAGCGGCGGATCTTCCGCATGTGTTGCGGCAGGCGAAGCTATGGGGTCGCTTGGCTCAGACACCGGAGGCTCTATCAGGCAGCCGGCAGCGCTCACCAACACAGTTGGATTAAAGCCAACCTACGGAAGAGTTTCCCGCTTTGGGCTTATTGCGTTTGCCTCTTCGTTAGACCAAATCGGCCCATTTGCCCGCGACGCGCGCGACTGCGCTTACCTGTTGGAAACAATCGCCGGATATGATCCTCACGACTCCACTTCGGTCAACGTTCCTGTTCCTAATTATGCTGCGGAATTAACGGGTGACATAAAAGACATGAAAATCGGTTTGCCAAAAGAATATTTTGTAGATGGCGCCGAACCCGGAGTTACCAAAGCGGTTGAAGAAGCAATTGCGGTTTACAAAAAATTAGGCGCGAAATTTGTAGATATTTCGCTGCCGCACACCAAATATGGGCTGCCATGCTACTACATTATTGCTCCGGCAGAGGCCAGCGCAAATTTATCGCGCTACGACGGCATAAAATACGGATTGTCGCTGCACGAAACAGCCAAAGATTTGGAAGATGTCTATAAATCTACCCGCGCCGAAGGCTTTGGCCCGGAAGTGCGGCGCCGTATTATGATTGGCGCTTATGCGCTTTCTTCCGGCTATTACGACGCATTTTATAAACGCGCACAGCAGGTTCGCACACTCATTAAAAAAGATTTTGATGATGCGTTTGGCAAATGCGATATCATTTTAACGCCAACATCACCCACAACCGCTTTCAAGATTGGTGATCGCACCTCTGATCCATATTCTATGTATCTGGCGGATTTATTTACCATTCCGGCAAATTTGGCGGGAATATGCGGAATATCTATTCCGGGTGGATTCAGTGAAGGTTTGCCTGTGGGAGTACAGCTGCTGGGCAATACATTTGCGGAATCGGATATTTTACGCGCCGCAGACGCTTTTGAACGGGTAACCGATTTTCATACCCAAATGGCGGATCTTTCTGCCTCGGCGGTAAAACCGAAGCGTAAAAAAAGCTCGTAGTAAACAACCACTGAGCTGAAGACTCAGTGGCTTCGGCCACGAAAGTCCAGGCCCAGTCCCGCAAGGGCACGTTCACCAGACTCGGTCAGGAGAAATCCTGGTTCCGTTCGGAAGGTCATGACACCTCCGGTTGACGCATCAGACCGGCAGTTCTGTCGTTTGCAGTTAAGAAGGGGTGGGGTAAGGCCCGGTGCTGCAAGCGTAAAAAGCTTTTTGAACATTGTCGAGATGAGGTCGGATTCCCTGTGCGGTCACAGCACAGAGATACGCATCACCTGCCTTCGGGCAGAGTATTTTGAATTGGCTGGCTCTCATCCAAAGCCAGTCCCCGCACGGGGAAAGAAGTCATTCAACACTACATTGAAACACAAGGGTAAGGAACGGCGGTTATTCTTTACAGCCACAAGCAAAAGAAATAACCGCCCCAGCGCTTTGCATAAACACTTGCCACTCTGAGCAGAGATCCTCCAGATCAATAACAACATTGCCCGCAAAATTTTGCGTAAAGGAATACACTGTATAAGCATGGAGACGCTATGGCAAAGAAATTGTTGAAGAAAAAACCACCAAAGAAAAACCGAAAACAGAATAAAGCAGAATACGCGACATATTTTGCGCGGTTATTGCTGGTTTCTGCGATTGTATTCAGCGCAGTGCTGCTTTTTTCCGCAATTGCGCTGCGCGCGGGCAATACGGCAGTCAGTTCCGCGGGAATATTGAATATATTAGCGCCGGCAAACGCGCCACCGGCAATCAACGCCATTACAGTGCAAAATCCTGCGGCGCCGCAAAACACGCCACCGGCAATCCCTGCATATACATTCGGCATGTGGGCATCAAATATGGCGCCGGCGATTGGGCAATCAACAACTATCTATGCCAGGGTAAGCCACAATATGGCGCCAATGCCCAACATTACGGTAACAATTACCGCACAAGGCGCGACCTATTCGGCGGTAACAGACGCCGACGGCATAGCAATGTTTACATTAGCGAGCAGCGTGCGCAGCATACCGGTATTTATTGCCGGAAAAGTAAATGTTGGCGGCGAAGTTTTAACGAACTCGACATTTTTCACACCATATTGATGAGCGCCAAATCATAGATAGACATGATCACGAAAGAAATCACTAATTTCCTCGGGTATAGAATTAATATTCATATAATCTACCGTGATTTCCGGCGGAATATTAAATTTTTGATTTCCTTTTGTCAGGATAATAAGGATATCAAAATTGTCACAATTATTAGTTTTTATAGCGTCTATAATATCCTGCGCGGCAGGCGTTCCGTTTTTCCACCGGATTTCTTCGCTTATTACAGCAGCTTGAATTGCATTATTTTCCATGAATGTTACCGCAAGTTCAGCTGAGCAAACAGTAAATTTTATTTTGCTTGCAGGCAATGGAAAAGCTTCACCTCGGCTGCTTGCTGCAAATCTTCCTATAAATTCCATGTTGCGGTCAGTTACAACCAAAATATTCTTCATAACACATCCCTAAAAATGTACTGTTTATCCGATGGATCATTGTGATAAGTAATCTATAAATATGATAAAATACTTTTAGATTCGCGCCAATATCAAATATGTATCAAAATATGTGTCATGTGAAAAAAATTGCGGCGTATTCATAATAATACCGCAAAATATGTTGCTATGGAAATTATTTTTTTATGAACGCTAAACTTAAAAGCCTTGTAGGATCAAATATCAAACTTATCACCAAAAGAGAAACCTGTGGATATTCGCGAAAAAAACTTGCAACTCAAATTGCGCGATACCTTTATACCGACACTGCTGCTGCGATCGATGTGCAAGAAATCGGCAGGTGGGAACGCAATGAACATCAGCCAAACATAGAATATAAAAAGGCGTTATGCGCTATTTTAAACGCAACACCCGAAGAATTGGGGTTCAGTTCCCGATCAAAAATAATGACAAGTGTTCCAGCGTATTTACCGATTGAGAAAAACTATACCGGCAGAAACAATTTGCGGACAATATTTCAGGAAAAATTAGCGGCAAATAAGAAGAAAACTATTTTAGCGGTGCATGGAGTTGGCGGGATTGGCAAATCAGCATTTATTGCTACAATTATACAAACGACTGCCGCTATACAAACAACTTTTTCCGATGGTGTTCTTTGGATAACGTGTGAAAATTTTACCGGCGCAAGAGGTTATAACAGATTTTTAAGGCATTTAGCTGATAAAATAAAGGCAGCAGATCCTTTAAGCGCAACGATTCAACAAATAAAACATACACTCCTGGTTTATTTTTCTAAGTTAAACCATTGTTTGATCATACTGGATGATATCAATCCTGATTTAGAGAAAAATCTTAAGGAAATATTTGAGTTGCTCTGCGCAGAAAAAAATACAACCCTCATCCTTATCTCCCGGCAAAAAATTAATAGCGCCGATAGATGCATATTCGATGTACCAATGCCATCACTCACAAACGCTGAAGCAAACACGTTAATGGCCAGATTATTACAGGAGAAAACCAATGAAAGACCAGATTTACCTGAATGGAATATTATTCCAAATATCTGCCAAACAGTTGTAAATCATCCATTAACTATACACTTGCTCAGCGCATATTATTCAGAAAATAATATTTTAATCCAAAATGATTATCAAAATTTACAGCAATTATTTTCTCAAACCAAGGTAATGGACACTGGTCTAAAGCAGTGTTTTGAACGATATCACCGATTGCTGAGTGAATTTAAGCAATTTTTATTGGCGGCTTTGACCCTTTTAGACGGCAAATATATCGCCAAAGCAATCATTATTTCAATGGGGCAAGCGCTGGCCGAAGCTAAACACCATACCATAGATATGTCCCAAGAAATAGCGGAATTAATACAATCTTCAATCGTTACGGAGGCCGGTGATGATGATGTCACAATTCATGATATTTATCGGGAATACATTCTCAATAATTTCCAAACAAAATTTTCACAAAAAGATCAAACGCTTATCTATAGCCTTTTAGCCAATGTTTTTGCAGATTATGCCATCCAATATCGTGAACATGTGTTTGATTTCCATGAAAATATGATTGGCAAGCAGGAAACTAATATTCATAACGCGCTTCAATGGGCGAATGAACAGCAAAACTATGCGCTCATCGGCAAAATATGTTTAGGTATGTCTGGCTATTGGCGCACAAACGTCTTATCAGAAGAAAACATTACTTGGCAGAAATATATTCAATGGGGAATTGAAGCATACAATAAACTGCTTCAGCCACTTCGCGCAGAAACTTCGGAATATCGATTCGTAATGATGGAAAAAGTCAGTATTCAAAATTTACATGCATGGTTCTATTTTAATCGCCGGGAACTTGATTCAGCCAAAGCTATATATACCGAAACAATACAAACCTTTCAAACGCTGCAGAATATACGCGGAATCTGCTCTACAAACATTGCGCTTTGTGAAACAGCTATGTCAAATGGCGATTGGAGCGCCGCAGCGCTATATGCCGCAACAGCCATTCAGCTGTTAGACGCTGAATTGAAGAAACCGGAAAACACCGAACGGCTAAAATTGCTGCGCAATAGAGGCGAGGCAGAAACAATGGAGGCTAAAATAGCTTGGTTCCATGAAGAATATGAAACTGCGATACAAAAATTGCAAAACGCAGAACAATTTTTTAAAGACAGCCAAAACGATTGGGGATTAGTTACTTGCTGGTCGCTGCTGGGACATATCTATTTAGATCTTCATCACGATGTGAAGATGGCTTTTCAATATGTTGCCAAAATGCAGCAAACAGATTTAAGAAATGACGATGATGTAGCTATTGATTGGGTTCTTTCAGCGAAAATTTTGGTAGAAAATAACCAATTGCGCAACGCAGAGCAGATATTATTGCGGTATATATCCGAACATAACAATATCGTATTTTATGAATATCTGGCAATTGCAAATTATATTCTCGGAGTTATTTATTATAAGCAGCATAAACAACAAAAAGCCTGCGCGCACTTTCAAGAAGCAATTCAGCTGCGATCTGCGCATTTCGGGCCAATTACCAAAAATGCGCAGCGCTATATAGCGGAGATTTCCGGCGAGGAATCTATGATACATAGCAAATAGATCGCATTCTACAGATTTGAATTTCGGCAAACAAGATAATTTATTGCTTCGCGTGCGGGAATGACAAACTTAGTGCTTGGCGGCAATTTTACCCGCTAAAAATGATAAAAGCGCCAAACAAGTTGCCTTCACAGTCATATCGGCAACATCTTTTTGCGGATCTACCTCTACTACATCAATGCCAATGATATGCTGCTGCTGACCCAGCCAAAACAGCGCATCGAACATCTCCCAAGGGCTTAACCCGCCTGGTGAAGACGCCGGACATCCCGGAGCCGCTGAGCGTTCCAGCACATCCATATCAACGGTAATATAAACTCCGTGCGGCGATTGGGCCGCCTGCTGATATGCCAGCGTCGCACAGTCCATAATTCCTTTGCTGCGCACATCACGCATTGTATATATTCCAATGCCTTGAGAACGCGCCCAATCATTATAGATTTTGGAATTAGAACAGCCGTGTATCCCTAATTGGGCAATATATTCGCCGCGCAATGCCCCGCGTTCAATAGCCCCGCGAATTGGCGTGCCATTGTTTGGGCCGTTTTCTAAAGTTCGCACATCATGATGCGCATCGAATTGCACCAAACCAAGCGGCCCACCAAAATGATGCGATAACGCGGAAAGTACCGGCCTGGTGATGGAGTGATCTCCTCCAAGAGTTACAATAAAATTAGCCGAATCCGCTACTGTGCTGATCGCCTGCTCAATATGGCTGTGGCTTTGCTCTGCGCTGAGAATATTCATTGCAATATCACCAATATCGCAAACGCTTAGCTCCTGTAATTGAATATCATAATCAGAATGATAAACAGAGAAATCCAGCAATACCCGCCGAATTGCCGACGGCGTTAAAAAAGCGCCGCTATGCGATAACGAAGAACGGGAAAACGGCGCGCCAATCATAACTGCGTCGAATGAGCGCAGCGCAGTTGTACGGTCCCATTGCTGAACCCAATCTCCGGCTTTAGGATTGTTAGGATCCGGCGCAGGGGTGCGAAATACCGCGTTTGGCGGCAGAAGATATGGAATATCGGTCATGATACGGTCCCTTTTTGACAAAGATACGTTTGCACGCTTATACTGAAAGATATTAACACACATTAAAAATGTAGTACAAAAGCAAGCCGGTACAGAGAAAAAATATCTTCTCGGCATTTTCAGTATACGATATTATCGCTACTTTCACGGATGGGATACAACAACCTATGACTGCATATCGCGCCGTACAAGGCGTTAAAGATATTCTTCCTGAACAATCTGCCCTATGGGAGCATTTTGAAAAAATTATAAAAACAACGTGCGGCCTGTTTGGCTATCAGCGCATTGAAACACCGATTTTTGAAGAAACCGGTGTGTACGCCCGCGGTGTCGGTGAAGGCACCGATATTGTAGAAAAAGAAATGTATACATTTAAAGACCGAGGGGATACTAGCTTAACATTAGAGCCTGAAGGCACCGCAGGCGTTGTGCGCGCATATATTGAACACGGCATGCAAATGAAACCGCAGCCGGTTAAATTATTTTATGTGCGCACACCAATTTTTCGCTACGAACGCCCGCAAAAAGGCCGGCTGCGGGAACACCATCAGTTCGGTTGCGAGGCTATCGGCGAAAGCGATCCGATGCTGGACGCAGAGTTAATATCGGTTATTTGGTCGGTGTATACTCGAATGGGTTTAACCAATCTTTCCATTCAATTGAACAGCATTGGCGATAAAGCTTGCAAACCGGGTTATATGCAAAAATTAATAGAATATTATACCCCCCTGCAAGATGATTTATGCGCCGATTGCAAAGTTCGTTTCACAAAAAATCCCCTGCGGCTGTTAGACTGCAAAGAAGAACGCGATCAGCCAAAAATTGCGCACGCGCCTAAAATAGCGGAATATTTATGTGCCGATTGCGAGGAACATTTTGCGCTGCTGAAACAATATCTGGAGGAAATGCACATACCATATACACTGAATCCGCTGCTGGTGCGTGGATTGGATTATTATACCCGCACCGTTTTCGAGCTGATTTCAGAAGATATCGGCGGCAGACAAAACGCTATCGGCGGCGGCGGCAGGTACGATGGGTTAATAGAATTGCTTGGCGGCAAGCCTACGCCCGCAATTGGCTTTGGCTCCGGTATGGAACGAGCCATCGCATTGCTGGAACAACAAAAAGGCACAGAGATTGCCGAAAAACAGCCCGAAGTATACATTATTGCGTTAAACGCTATGGCAAAGCGCAAAGCGGCAGAGTTTGCTAACACGTTGCGCGAAAAAGATATCAAAACACTGCTGGGTTTTGGTTCGCGCAGTTTAAAAGCATTTATGAAAGCTGCAAACGCCAGTGGCGCGCAGTGGGCCGTTATCATCGGTGAAGAGGAAGCGCAAACAAATACCGTTGCGCTGCGCAATCTGCGCGCCGGCGCCGATGATGACCATAAACAAGTTTCACTCAGCGTTGAAGAGGGCCTGCAAACTATTCTGCGCTCGGTTCAGCAATAAGGGTGAGATAACTGTCATATCTTTCCTCACTGATTTTGCCGGCTGCCACCGCGTCACGCACTGCGCAGAATTCCGCGGCGCCGTCGTGCGCACAGTCGGCGTATTTGCAATCATCAAGAAATGGCTGCAGGTCGCGGAATGCGCCGGCAATTTCATCTGATGGCAGTTTCCAAAATTGCAAATCGCTTATGCCCGCCGAATCCGCAATCCATTTGCCTGATTCCATGCGAAACAGGCGAACACCTGTGGTGGTTTGCCTGCCTTGCAGCGTGGCTTTGCTGATCTCGGCGGTTTTTTGCTGCGCGCCGGGCACAATAATATTGATGATGGAAGATTTTCCCACACCGGAAGGGCCGCAAATCAACGTCATATTGCCAAATGCGTCTGTCAGATTGGAAAAACCGCTATTCGTATAGGCGCTGCTTAAGATAACTTCATAGCCGATATTTTGATAGATATCAATCATTTTTTGCACATCCGAAGGAATATGCAAATCTATTTTATTAAAGCAGATTAGCGCCGGTATTTTATTATTTTCCGCCAGCGCCAAAAAACGATCCAGTAAATTAAAGTTGGGATAGGGATCGTTTACAGAGAAAATGACACAAACGGTGTCGAGGTTGGCAAGAAGAATTTTTTCATCAACAGATTCGGCTTTAGCGCGGGAAAATTTGCTGATCCTGGGCTGTACATCCTCGATAACACCGCTTTCTTTATCGATAACCGTAACTAAAACTCTGTCACCTACAGTAATATGATATCGATCTTGTGGCGCTTCATCCGGAGTTTCCTGCTGATTGTTCTTCAAAATGCGCCGCGCCGGAGCAGTAGCTTTGCCTTTGAAATCGAATATTTTCCCGCGTTTTAATTTTCCGCGAAGCACACATAACAGCAGAGAATTATCATCCATGGAAACAAGAAAATATTGGTGCGATTTTTCAACAATTATACCCTGCTGATATTCACGATTCAAATGTACTCATTCTCCGGCTTCTATAAATTGCGCCAATTTTCATTAGTGTATGCATTAGCCATAGTATCCTTTATATCATACTACTTTCCGAGTTCAAACTGCTGAATAAATGAACTTTAATATTTTAATCAGGATGAAGTCCAACATAGCGGAGTAAATCCAGTGACCCATAGTGCCTGTTATTGAACAAACACTGCACGGTACACATGGGTAGAGGTGGGGAAACAAACCACACGATTCATCGTGTGGTGTTCGTTTCGGGGCCACCTTGCCATCTACACCGCTCCAAAGCACAAGCACCGCCCCAAATCGTTTGTTTGAAACCATACACTGCACGGTACACATTGAGGCAATGCAATCCGGTAGGGGCGCCCCTTGCGGTCGCCCTTGCTCTTCGGCTACCAATATTGCTTTGGGAATATTATTTAAAATAATAATTTTTGGGGGACACCCCAATCCCCGCGCAAGGGGCTATCGCCCCTTACGTATCCCCATGTGTACCGTGCGGTGATTTTTCATAAAAGAGATTTTGGGGACACCCCAAACCCCGCGCAAGGGGCATCCGCCCCTTACGTATCCCCATGTGTACCGTGCGGTGTTTGTTTATAAAAGATATTTTGGGGACACCCCAATCCCCGCGCAAGGGGCATCCGCCCCTTACGTATCCCTGATTACGTGGTATATTTTATCCCTCTTTCATTGTTAAAGATCATTATTCAGATGCGTAAAAAATATTTGCCCCATAGACCATTTGCAGGATCAGGTATTATAGAAGAGGAAAATAATCACAATGATGCGCACAATAAGAGGTTTAAAACATGCCTGAAGAAGCGATGTCGCAAGAAGCAATCGATCGTCTTCTAAACGAGATGAAAAGTGGAAAAGCGCTGCCGGAAGCTAGTAAAAGCGAATCAGAAAATAGCGCCGCAACCCGCGCTCAGAAAACTGCTCAGCGTACTTTAGAGAATGAGCATTCGCATATTGTGCCCAGCGGATCGAAAAAAATCCGGGATTATGACTTCCGGCGCCCAAACCGTATATCGAAAGAGCATATGCGCGGTTTGCGGATGATCCACGAGAATTTTGCGCGTGATATTCCGCGCGCATGGGGATCATTGCTGCGCGCCGGCGGTCAAGTGAAAATAACTTCAATGGAACAGACGATATATGAGGAATTTCGGAATCATTTATCGCCGCATTGCCTGTTGGGTGTAGTAAGCCTTCCGCCCCTGGAAGGTGAAATTGCGTTTTATATGGAACTGGAAACCGCGTTTATCTTGATAGATCGACTATTAGGCGGGCCGGGATCTGAATTAAAGCGTACTCGCGAATTTACTACATTAGAGCTGAATTTGCTGAATAAAGTTATCGCTGCTTTGCTGCCATTTTTCCGTGAAGCTTGGCTGCCGGTATTATCATTAGAACCGCAAATTGATAGGATATTATCAAATGTTGAGTTTCTGCAATTAACCGCGCTGAATGAATCCGTTTTGGTGACTATTTTCCAAGCGCGATATTTAAATACCGATATGGATATTTCTTTGTGCATACCATACACCATGATTGCGCCAATTTTAACACGGGTAAATTTAAACGAAAATCAGCAGGGCCATGTCGGTTCCGATGAATTGGATAAGCAGCGGATGCGGAAAATTGTCAATCATGTGCCATTTGATGTAACTGCCCGGTTAGGCAGCGCCCCTGTTCCAATCGCTGAATTAACCAAATTAAAGGTTAATGATATTATTCGGTTAGATATTCACGTTGATGGCGCCGCAGAAATTTTAGTCAACGGCAAAGCGCATTTTGCCGCTAAACCCGGCCTGTATAACGGCGCTTTGTCCATGCAGATATCTGATATAATCAAAAATATGGACTGAATAACTTTTTCATCGTATACTAATTACGCAAGTCTGCAATCTCACTGTTCATTGAGATTTTGCGCAGCGCAGCCTTTGCCGCGCTGTGGCAGACAATTGTTAAAAAACAAACTCCTCATTTTTAAAACTCAGATCATAAGATCGGTTGCTGCAATTTAACTTTGAAAGGTTCCATTACGAATGAGTCAGCAAACAGTTCGGGGAAATCTCCTGATTGGCCAGTCAGGCGGCCCAACAGCGGTTATTAACGCCAGTTTAGTTGGCGCAGTGAAAGAAGCGCTGCGCATTGACGCAATTAATACTGTTTACGGCGCAATCCATGGTGTTGAAGGTTTGCTGAACAGCAAGGTGATAGATATCGGCCATGAAACGCCAGACGCGCTGCAAACGATCATGCAAACCCCATCGGCGTATTTGGGTTCCTGCAGATATAAACTGCGGGAAGATGATCCGGAAAAAGCTGTAGAGATATTGAAAGCGCATAATGTGCGCTATTTTTTATATATCGGCGGAAATGACTCGGCGGATACCGCGCACCGCATCGGTGCTGCTGCTGCGGCAATGGGATACGATCTGCGGGTAATCGGCGTACCAAAAACTATCGATAACGATTTACCGGTTACCGATCATTGCCCCGGATATGGCAGCGCCGCACGCGCAATTGCTATGGCCACACAGGAATCGGCCCTATGTTCACAAGCAATGCCAGACCATTACCCAGTGAAAATTATCGAGGTAATGGGCCGCTATGCCGGATGGCTGGCTTGCGCTTCCGCGTTGGGCAAACATACGCCGGATGACGCGCCCCATCTAATTTATATTCCGGAACGCAAGTTGGATTATACTGCGTTTTTGCGCGATGTGCGTACTGTTGTGCGCCGCGTTGGCTATTGTGTGGCTGTGGTTTCGGAGCATTTAACCGATACACAGGGAAAAGGTGTTGGCGAGCAATATACACAAGGCACTGACTCTTTTGGGCACCCGTTAGTCGCCGGGGTAGCGCAAACATTGGTGGATTTGGTGAAATCCGAGCTGGGATTGCGGGCGCGGTTCGATAAACCCGGCGATTGGCAGCGTATGTCTAGCGCGCATTTCTCCAAAACCGATGTTGATGATGCGTATTTAGTTGGCAGAATGGCTGTGCGCTACGCTGTCCGCGGGGTAACTCAAAAAATGGTTACACTGCAGCGTGTGCCGGGGGATCGCTATGTATGCGAAACCGGTCTGGCAGATTTGGAAGAAATTGCCAACCAGCAGAAATTACTGCCCGATGAATTTTTAGATAAAGATGGCGCAATGGTGTCGCTAGCGTTTTATGACTATGCTTTGCCGCTCATTGGGGATCCATTGCCGAAGTATGCGCGTGTTCAGCCAAGGTATGTATGGTAAACTGATAATATGCCTTGTCAATTGCCAGCGCAACCATTTTTGAATAGCTGCGCCGACTCAGTTGCATTGCATACAAGCGCATCACACAATTTTTCCGCGATCATACAATAGATAAATCAGGGATATTTTATTGCGGAAGCACATACGGAGTATTAGATGACAACAGATGACACAATTATGAAGGTTTTTGGCGCATACGATATTCGAGGAGTATATCCCGATGCGCTAAATGAAGAAATTACTTATAAAGCCGCCAGAGGGCTGGTGGTTTATTTGGGCGCAAGCGCTGTGGCAGTTGGCCGGGATATGCGGTTATCGTCTCCGGCGCTGGCTGAAGCGGCGCTGCGTGGTATAACAGACCAAGGCGCACAGGCTATCGATTTAGGCATGACATCTACAGATGAACTCTATTTTGCGGTTGGTAAATTTGGCTATCCGGCTGGAATCATGATTACTGCTTCGCACAACCCCGGGCAGTATAACGGATTAAAAATGTGCCGCGAAGAAGCTATTCCATTAAGCGATAAAAGCGGCTTGGAAGATATCCGCGACATTATTTTGAAAAATGAGTTTCCTACCCCGGCGCAAACCTTGCCCATCCAGAAAGTGGATGTTTTAGACGCCTTTGCCGAACATGCGCTGCGTTTTGTCGATATCAGCAAAATTCGTCCGATGAAGATTGTTGCCGACGCCGGCAATGGCATGGCTGGCATGGTGCTTCCCCGAGTTTTTGCTAAAATTCCGCAGTGCGAGCTGATCCCGCTGTATTTCGAGCTGGACGGGCATTTTCCACATCACCCGGCAAGCCCGATAGAGCCAGAGAATATGGAAGATTTACAGCGCGCTGTGCGCAGCCATTCCGCAGATATCGGAGCGGCTTTTGATGGTGACGCAGACAGGATGTTTATTACCGATGAAAAAGCTAACTTAATTGATGGCGCAACTGTTACCGCTATGGTTGCCACAAGTATGCTGCGCAAACACCCCGGTTCCACTATTTTATATAACCTTATTTCATCGCGTGATGTTCCCGAAGCAATAGAACGCGCCGGCGGTAAAGCTGTGCGCACACGGGTTGGCCATTCATTCATTAAGCCGCAAATGCGTTCGGAAAACGCGATTTTCGGCGGCGAACATTCGGGGCATTTCTATTTCCGCGATAATTTTTACGCAGATTCGGGATTAATTGCGTTTTTGCATGTGCTGGAATTGTTAAGCGATGAGCATAAATCGGTTTCAGAATTGGCCGCGCCATTTCATACCCGCTTTTCTTCCGGTGAAATAAATACCCGTTTTGAATCTCAATCCGCAGTAAAAGCCAAGGTTCAGGAAATTGTGCAAACATTCGAAACGCAGCCCGGCGCATCGGTTGATATGCTGGATGGCGTTACGGTAAATTTCCCCGATTGGTGGTTCAATGTTCGCGGATCAAACACCGAGCCGTTTTTACGGCTGAATGTTGAGGGCGATACTGCCGCAAAAATGGAGCATGGCCGCGATGAGGTTTTAGCGATTATCCGGGCAAAATAACTTGCCCAAAGCATTCCATTTGCAAAGTTTTACTGAGGTTTGGAAATAGCCAAACCTCTTTTTCATGTGCGTTTCTGTTTATGTTGCAATTTGCTGCGCTATTGCGCCTGGATGGTGAACGTATATAGAATAATGATACCCGAACACACATTGCCGGGTTTGCATAGCATTTGCCTGGTAAAATAAAGCTGAGATTCCCCGGCGCTTGGCGCAGAAAACCGCCAAATACAGGCGCTGCGCGTGGAATCGAAATAACCTGCCGGCTGCAGCAATTGCAAATTGCCGTTCTGACGGCTGAATTTCCAAACAGCGTTGGATGGCAGCACAAATTCCAAATCATTGCCCGCAGCAATAGTTTTTATCGAGTTCGCGTCTGCTGGCGCAATGGTAAGCGCAGCATTCCCCGGCCAATTTGGCTGTACGGCAGCGCCGGGGCATCCATTAAACGCAGCGGCGCCGGTAGTTGAAGGCTGTGTTGATGTGCGCGCACGCCCGATAAAAATGACACCGGAAACAATAATTGCCACTGCGACAATACCTGCTGCTGCGCCGGTAAAAGCGCCTTTCCGGGTTTTTAAAAAATTCAGAAAAGGTTGCATTGCTATAGTTTCCATTCCATTTGTTACAAATTTAGATGTTTTTATGCAAGTTAATAGAAAACCGCTGCATTGGTTTTAAAGAACGCCTTTTGGGCAAAATGGGATCCAATATGTTGAAAAACATCCCCTACTATAGAGTACCGCATATAACCAGCGATTTGAACAGTCCATGAATGAGAGATAGATCACTGCGGATTGGAGATTTTTACTACAAAAAAAAAGTAACTACTCAGGGGAGTAAAGCCAAGAATGGCTCTTCCAACAATAGCGTACCGCCCATCCACTTACGCCACGCTGTAGCGAAAGCGCCGCCATGAAGCGCTTGTTTAATATAAACACCGCGCGGTACACATGAGGCCATGCAATCCGGTAGGGGCGACCCTTGCGGTCGCCCTTGCTGCCCGGCAAACAATATTTTTCCTCGGAAAATAAAATAATAAGATTTTTTTTGGGGACGCCCCATACCCCGCGCAATGGGCTACCGCCCCTTACGAATCCCTAGGTGTACCGTGCGGTGGTTGTTTAAAATAAAATATTGTTTGGGGACACCCCAATCCCCGCGCAATGGGCTACCGCCCCTTACGAATCCCTGGGTGTACCGTGCGGTGGTTGTTTAAAATAAAATATTGTTTGGGGACACCCCAATCCCCGCGCAATGGGCTACCGCCCCTTACGAATCCCTGGGTTTTTTGTGTTCTGTGTATCTTATCAATATCCCCTAAGTAGTCAAAAAAAAAGCGTTTACCGATTGAAACTTCGGTAAACGCAACTGTAAAACAACAGATTTAAAATTCGTCGGATAAATATCTGGTCCAAATTAATACAACCGCCAGCCCGCCAACTAACGCAAAAAACGCGACAGTGCCGCCATAGTTGGGGTCGCTGAATTTAAAGAAGAAAAGAAGACCCAACCATAAAATTGAGCCGGAAATTGCTAAAGACAACCGGGATGATTCTGCTGTCGCAGGAATAAATACCTGCGCTAAAAGCCAAACTACGCCGAGAACAAGAATAGTTCCCCACTTAACGGCGCTTGCGCCGGTTGCGTCTAGAGAAAAAGTGTTTTGCAAAAATCCAGAAGATTCTGTATTAATAAATACAAACGCGCTCAGCCAGATAAACGCTAATATCGCGCTGATAAAAGGTTTGGCAGGTTTTACCGCAACCACTGAAAAGCTCACTTTCTTGAACTTTTTTATGTAAAAAGTTCGTAGAATATATGGGATATCTTGGACTGCAGCGACTCGTTATGAGCATAGAAGTCCTTCTTCTATTATAGTACACGACTGAATAAAGGATACGCAATACCATGGGGAAATTTTCTGCGAAAAAAGTCACGAAATATGTCTGCATAGTATATTGGCGCCGGCGGCAGGGAAGTGATTCGATTGCATAACATCGATACTTACCCATATATTGTATCATTTGGCGATTGCGGCGCTATCATGCGGTTTGCTGGGGAGATTAGCGCCGCAGGGCATATGCGCGCTATTGCGCTGCTGCAAACATACGCCGAACATATGCCCGATGGCGTGTTAGATATTATTCCGGGTTATGTTTCACTCGGCGTATATTTCAATCCGCAAAAAATCTCCTTTGAAGCAATTGCGGAGGATATGCTTCGGCGCGCCGATACATTAATCTACAACAAACATCTGCCGCGCCGCGCGGTTACCATATCGGTACACTATGGCGGACGCGCAGGACCGGATCTTGCCGCGCTGGCGGAATCTGCCCATATTTCTGTGGAACAGGCTGTAGAACTGCACGCTAATAGAGATTATACTGTTTATTTTCTGGGATTTATTGCAGGCTTTCCGTATTTAGGAGAGGTAGATCCAAAAATTCGCGCGCCGCGCCGAAGTACACCCCGCAAACATATTCCGCGGGGATCCGTAGGTATCGCAGAGGCGCAAACCGGAATTTATTCCGTAAACAGTCCCGGAGGATGGAATATTATCGGCGCCACATCGGCAGATGTGTTTAATCCGTTTCGCAATGCGCCATTTCTGCTGCTTCCGGGTGATACGGCGCGGTTTACCATTGCCGCTATCGATGCCGATATTGATATAAACACAGATTTTTCGATAACCACTGCAACACCAGCAGAACAACGGCGTTGGGTTGCGCCGGATGGCGCTGTGGCATGCGCTATGGTGATTCATTCGGGGTCGCAAACCTGCGCACAAGGAGCAAGTAGACATAATGTAGGATTATTTGGCATATCACGCGGCGGCGCGGCAGATTTTTTTTCGCTGCGGGCCGGTAACTTGGCGCTGGGCAATCCACCTGATGCCTGCGCGCTGGAATTTGCAGGGATGGGGCCAGAATTGAAATTTTTGCAGGCAATACAAATTATTGTAACCGGCGCCGCTGAAACTATGACAATTGATGGTTATACCCTTCCTGCCGGACGAAGCGTAACAATGCGCGCCGGACAGGTTTTGCGCGCCGGAGAGACAACACATGGCGCGCGCGGTTATATTTGCTTTGCCGGAGGTATTGCCGGAGAAGATATATTAGGCGCAGATTCTACCGATATTCGCGGCGGTTTTGGCGGGATCGCTGGCAGGTATTTGCGCGCCGGTGATATTCTATCAGTTTGGCAAACGACAAAACAGACGGTGGATGCGCTTACTCGCATAAAAACGCCCAATCATAATCAATTGCTGCGTGTATTGCCTGGCCCAGATTTTGCAGCGCACAATCAATTAGTACAAGCGCTGAAAAAACAGACGTTTGTGGTTACTCAGCGTTCGGATCGTATGGGTATTAGTTTGGAAAGCGTGGGGCTGCCATTGCCGGAAGATCTGATTCCCCTTGGCATTATTTCAGAAATGACGCTGCCCGGGGCGCTGCAGATTCCTCCGGACGGCAAACCAATGCTGTTAGGCGCAGATTGCCAAACAACCGGAGGGTACTGTATTCCTTTAGCGGTTATCAGCGCCGATATATGGCGTATTGGGCAGCTTTGCCCGGGAATGACTGTACAATTTGCGTTGGTATCGCGCGCGGAATCGGCTGATGCGCTGCGGCAAATGCGCTTGGCGGAACAGGTGTATGCTGTAGAAGTATATGATACTTCACAGTTATTTTGTGGTTTTTTGGAAGGTGATTTGCATGAAGAAACGTTTTGATATGAACGCCGACGCCGGAGAATCTTTCGGTTTATGGCAAATCGGCGCCGACGCAGAGCTATTTCCGCATATTACTTCGGCAAATATTGCGTGTGGCGCTCACGCCGGGGATCCAACAGTCATGCGGAAAACTATTGAATTAGCGGCATTGCATCAGGTCGCCATCGGCGCGCACCCCGGATATCCCGATTTACAGGGATTTGGCCGGCGAGCAATGACAATAGATCCGGAGGAAATACATGATATGGTGGTGACCCAAATTGGCGCATTGCAGGCAATGGCGCACATTTTTGGTATGCGGCTGCAGCATATGAAATTGCATGGCGCACTGTACAACACCGCCGCGCAAAATGCGGCAATTGCGCAGGCAGTTTGCCGCGCCGCGCTGAAACTAGATGCCGAACTGATAGTTGTGACGTTAGCGGGATCGGTAATGGCAAAGATATCGCAAGATATGGGGCTGCGAACAGCTGAAGAGTTATTTATAGACCGCGGTTATGCGGAGGACGGAACCTTGCTGCCGCGCAGCCATCCTCACGCTATAGTAAGTGACGCAGTGGAGATCGATCACCGCGCAGAACTATTAACAACATCGGGTGTTATACAGACGGAAGGGGGATTATTATTGCCGCGTCATTGTGTTACATTGTGCGTACACAGCGATACACCAAACGCGGCAGCCATCGCGGCGCGCGCTAAACAAGCGTTTCGGCTGGCTGGCGCTGAAATTTGCCCAATGGCAGAGATTTTAGCATATCGGTAAATCATAGAATAAAGGCAAACTACTCAGGAAGTAAAGCCAGGAATGGCTATGCTAACAACAGCGCGTCTGCAACAGCCTGGGATTCGTAAGGGGTGGCGCCTGCCCCTTGCGCAGGGATCTTTACAAATTACGAATAAAGCTAGCGCAAATATTTTGAATATTTTACGGGATATGGCGCAGCAATTGCGTTGCAAGGTACAATATCTGTAAGCGCATTACTTTTGATATTCCACCATATTTGGTATATCGAATATTTTAGATAGTGCGCAAGATTTTCCCAAAAGGAGCTATTTTATGGGATCACAAAAATTACCCCATGACATCATCAATGCGATGGATGTTAATGGAAAATATATATCGGGGTTAACCCCGACTTCTATGTCTCCGTATGTTTTCGAGGATACTCCCCGCGGCACACAAGGCATGGATATTTTTACCCGATTAATGCGCGAGCGGATTATCTTTATTGGTACACCGATCGACGATCGCATTGCCAATAATGTTGTAGCGCAGTTACTCTATCTGCAAAGCGAAGATCCTACCCGCGATATTCAAATTTACATCAATAGCCCAGGGGGCAGCATTTACGCCGGTTTGGCAATTTATGACACAATGCAGCATATTCAACCGGATGTTTCAACCGTTTGTTTGGGTATGGCGATGAGCATGGGGTCATTCTTGCTGGCGGCCGGGGCGCCCAAAAAACGCTTTGTTTTGCCAAATTCCACCATTCTTATTCATCAGCCATTAGGCGGCGCCGAAGGGCAGGCTACTGATATTGAAATTACCGCGCGCGAAATTGTGCGCTTGCGCTCGCGCATGTATGAACTGTATTCAGTTCATACCGGTAAAGCAGTTGAACAAATTGCTAAAGATTCGGACCGCAACTACTATCTTTCCGCCGAGGAAGCTGTTGCATACGGATTGGCAGATGAGGTATTAACAAAGACCGCAATCACAGAAAAGAAATAAGCTGACTTTCAGCGCTTTTCCTGCATTATCGGGCGTCGCTTGTGCTATTAGGCATCAGTTGGCGCCCGATTTTTATATTGCTGCCCCAAAAATCAAAAAAATAGCCTGCAAATTGCCATCAAACGGATCGATGGATTATACAGGCTGATTCATCCGGTTTAATCATACGGATATTATGAATTGCCGGTAAAAATGAGCGGCAATTCATAAATTTCGCAATATTTGTTTCTACGGAGCAGTAACTTGGAAGTTCGGCTCGGTAGTTTGCGCTATGCATGGAAGCGTCGGCGCGGTTGTAGGATTATCCCAAAACGTTTCTACCACACTGATAGAGCATTTATCCCCTTGAAAATCGGAGAGGAATACTCCATGACCGGTTCCTTTAAAAAATTCAACAAAACTGTTTGGCAGCTCACTATGCACCAAATTGCCGTTTGCCGGCGGTGTAATAGGATCATATTCGCCTTCCATAATGAGGGTTGGAATATTGCTGGTAACCGGCTGGAAAAAGTTTTGCGGTACCTTTGGAGTATTCCAAATAGCGCACGCTTGTATATATCCTTCCATGCTGATTTGCTGATCGGGGCGAATGGCCGCAGGGTATGCCTGTGATGCTTGATCGACCTGCTGGGTAGTGTCATTTTCCTCACTGCAAACGACCGAAAAATACACACCATAACTTGTAGAATTATCAAAAGTTAATCCGCCGAACAATTGGGATGTAAGTGAATTAACAGTGATGTTACCTTGGCTTACTTGGTTAATTACTGCCGGAATAAACTCAATGCCGGGTGTGTAATAGAATATTTGGTAGAGCAGCCCCACTAAAGAATCACCATTAAATAAAACCGTATAGGTATTGTTATCTACCGAATCGACTGTTTGAAAGGTGATAGGGTTCGCTTGCAGCTTGGCGTATAAACTGTATAACGTATTTGCCAAATTTGGATATGCAGCCGAACACGTTGCGTTGCTTGCGCAGCCTTGATATAATTGGTTAAATACCCGCGCTGTGCTGGTGGGAATGCTGGTAATGAAGTCAATTTGCGGCGGAATGGTTGAATCTAAAATAACGCTGTGAACACCCTGTGGAAATGCCCGCATAATTTCCAGCGCTACCCGCGTGCCGTAAGAAACACCATAAACATCAGCTTGCTTATATCCTGTTGCAAAAATAAGATCGTGGATATCTGCGGCGTCGTTATAGGTAGTATAATCGGCAAGATTAATCCCTTCACCGGTTAACTGTGCCTTGCATTGCGTTAATGCTTGGTTTTGCAGCGTATTCCCCTGCTGAGCCGAAATGTTTTCATCCAAAGTGGAAGTTTGCAGCGCCGTTAATTGCGGACATGACAGATTCGGCTGCGAATACCCCGTGCCTCGCTGATCTACTAATATCATATCGCGATCGCCGATGATTGCCGGATCCTGCATCAGCAGCGGCGCAAAATCTTGAATAATCCGGCCGCCCGGCCCGCCCTGCAAAAAGATCATAGGGATAGGGCTTGGTTTTGCCGCCGTGGATTTGAATATTGCAACAGCGATTTTAATCATATTATTACTGTTTGGGTTTACCTGATCTGCCGGAACAGCGACAAATCCGCAGATGACGGTTTTACCGTCGATAAAACTTCCGGTAACTTGAAATGGACACGCTGATTTTGTAAATACAACGCCTTTCGGCAAAACAACCGCCGACGTCGAAGATCCGGAAGATGTGGATGGGCCGCAGGAACTAATCGCCAGCGCACTAAACATAGCGATAACGGCAGCGATTTTAGTAAAACGATTCATCTAAAATGGATAATCCTTTCAGAAAAGGAGGGATGCGTGTGTATCAACATCCCTCAGAATACAACTGATGGCGCAAATTAATATTTAAAGTCTTCGGGCTTGGCTTCATGCAGAAATGCGGTGAGCAAAGCAATAGCAGCTTCTAAATCATCCAGCGAAAGCATTTCGTTTACCGTGTGCACATAGCGCGACGGCAGTGATAAGGTAGCGGAAATTGTGCCGCCACGCGCGCGTTGCATTGCCGCTGCGTCGGTTGTGCCGCCCGGCAGAATCTCCATTTGGAATGGAATCTCTTCCCGGCGAGCCAGTTCGCGCAACCCCTTCATCAATTTGTAATGCGCAATATGGCCGCCATCCATCACTTTGATTGCTACTCCGGATCCAATAGTGGTAACGGCGTCTTGTGGACTGGAGCCGGGCATCTCTACCGCTAACGTAGTATCCAGCGCAATAGTAATATCGGCGTCGGCAAAATAAGCCGCAGTTCCGGCGCCGCGCAAACCAACTTCTTCTTGCACTGCGGCGCAAGTGTAAATAGTGGCCGATGTTTTCTTTAATCGTTTCAGTGTTTCTAACATGACAAACAAACCGGAGCGGTCATCCATCGCTTTACTGATAACGTTATCGCCTAATACCTCTAACCCGCGATCCATGGTAATAAAATCACCAATTTCAATCAATTCTTTAACCTTATCAGCCGAAAGGCCGGTATCCACAAAAAGATCGTTCAGCGTCGGCGCGCCTTCAGCTTTATCGCGCTGCAGATGAATTGGCTTGCGCGCAGGTGTCATTACGCCACGATACGAGCCGCTTTCGGTATGCACCCATACGCGCTGTGCAACTAATACACTGGGATCGTGTCCGCCAACCGGCTGCACCCGCAAATAGCCGTTTTCGTCGATATATTTTACTAAAAATCCGATTTCATCCATATGCGCGTCGATCATAATTTTAGTTTTGCCGGAGCCATGTTTAACGCCGATAACATTTCCCATTGAATCAACTTTTATTTCGTCTACATATGGGCGCATTTCTTTAATAACTAATTCCCGAACTTGTTCTTCGCGACCGGATATTCCGGGTGTTTCGGTCAATCTTTTTAATAAATCCAAATCAAAATTACGCTGCTTTGGCTGTGCTTCAGCTGCGTCTGCTTCTGTTTCAAAAACTGAATTTTTCTTGGAGTCTTTACCTGTTTTAGACATTATTGGTCTTCTTTCTTATCTCTGCGCGCATATACTGCGCGTTTGTTGTACTATAGTACAGTTTAACATATATAACATATATCGCTTTTGGTTTCAATAGCAAAATCAACCCCAGGCAGTGGCAAATATGTGGCAATTTGTGAGTAATATCACACAGATGATTATGAAAATTCGGTATAGTATATAAAGCTAAATAATCCGGCTGAAAATTCTTAAGAAAGTTGGCGCAGCCATATGGCATATATTATAACGTCGCCGTGTATAGCTGTAAAAGATGGCGCATGTGTAGACGCCTGCCCGGTAGACTGCATTCACCCCAATAAAAAGGACACTGATTTTGTGCGCTACCAGCAATTTTTTATTAATCCATTTACGTGTATAGATTGCGGCGCATGTGAGCCGGCCTGCCCTGTAATGGCAATTTTCGAAGAAGGTCTTGTTCCGGAAAGCGAGCAGCAAAGCATTGGTTTAAATCGGCAGTATTTTTTAAAAAGATAAAAATACTCTCTAAAAAGCTTGCTTATGGTTTGCCGATATTTCAAAAGTTAGCTTAAAATATATCATATTGGTTTCTCTTTTTTAGTAAAATTTGCGGGATGAAGCTGCTGGCGCCTATAAAAAGGCGCTGAACTCCGATAACCAAAACATACAAAATATGTAAAAAATGAATAGGAATTAAATATTCAAAATGGATCCGCTCATTGATAGTTACGGCCGGCAGATAACGAGCATGCGAGTATCAATCACCGACAGATGTAATTTTCGCTGCCACTATTGTATGCCTGCGGATGGCTTGCCTTGGGTTCCCCGCGAAGACATACTTACCTATGAGGAAATTACCAGAATTGCCCGTATAACAGCGGCTATGGGAGTAAAAAAGATCCGCCTGACCGGAGGAGAGCCGCTGGCGCGCCGCGATCCGCATATTTTAGTAAAACAGCTGCGCGCGATCCCGCAAATTCAAAGCATTGGGCTGACGACTAACGGAACAAAACTGGATAAAGCAGCAGCAGATTTAGCCGCCGCCGGATTAACCAATTTAAATGTTAGCTTGGATTCTTTGGCGCAGCATAAATTTTTCCAAATTACCCGCCGTGATGCGCTAGATCGTGTATTGAAGGGATTGGAAGCTGCAAAGCAATTTGCGCAGCTGCAGCCAATTAAAGTGAACGCCGTCGCCATGAAAGGGTTTACCGAAGAAGAAGTTATTCCCTTTGCGGAATTTTCCCGAACACAAGGCTTTATTGTCCGATGGATTGAGTTTATGCCGCTCGACGCAGATCAAATTTGGCGGAAAGAAGATATTTTAACCGGAGCCGAAATACTTGCAATTTTAGAAAAATACTATGGCGCGTTGATCCCTCTGCCGGCAACCTATTCGGCTGAAACCGCAAAACGATATGGGTTCGCAGATGGTGTAGGTGAAGTGGGATTCATTAATCCAGTAAGTGAGCCTTTCTGCGCCAGCTGCGACCGCATTCGGTTAACTGCGGAAGGCGCACTGCGTACCTGCCTTTTCGCGCAAGAAGAAACTGATTTGCGCAGCATTATCCGCAATGGAGGCGCCGACGCTGATATTGAAACTGCAATTCGCGGCGCCGTGTTTAAGAAGGAGCTGAAACATTATATCGGTGATACAAAATTCCGCCGAACCAAACGCACTATGTCGATGATCGGCGGATAATTTTTACAGGTACATTTGCTGAAACAAAATTTTATTCAAGCGGCAACCGGTTTCGATGCCAAGTGATAGTGCCGCCTGCAACATTTTTTACATTGGGAAAACCAGCCGAAAGCAGCATTTTCGATGCGGTAACGCTGCGATTTCCCGATTGGCAGATAACTAAAATCTCACGATCTTTAGGTAACGCCGCCATATGTTTGCGAAACTGCGTCAGCGGATAATTTTTGGAACCGCGGGCGTGCCCCGAACGAAATTCCCATTCTTCCCGAACATCTATAAATAGCGGCGCAGGACTGGTTTTCATGCGGTCTGCCGCATCCTGCACCGAAATTGATTCAACACCGCCGGATATAAGGTTATCAAAAAAACCCATGCTTTACTGCTCCTATACTGAAAAGGTGTGTATGTATGTAATTGACCGGAGCCGCAGCGAAGTTGTTTGCGTCGCAGCGAAACATGCCGGACATAAAAAGTATTACAAAAATATATTACTATATAATAATATAATAAGTCAAGATTGAAGATCAACAGAGCGGAGTACATTGAGTGCCCCATAGTGCCTGTTGTTGAACAACCGCCGCACGGTACCCATGGGTGGAGGTGGGGAGACAGGCCACACGATGATGAACTTTACTATTTTAATCAGGATGAAAACCAACAGAGCAGAGTACATTGAGTACCCCATAGCGCCTGTTGTTGAACAAACACTGACCGGCTATACACGGGTGGAGGTGGGGAAACAAGCCACACGATTCATCGTGTGGTGTTCGTTTTGTGGCCGCCCAACCACCT
>JAJYBV010000098.1 GCA_021778805.1 Chloroflexota bacterium
GCAGGCGCAACGCCTCGGCTGTACGCTCTACCAAGTCCGGGCTCGTTTATGGGATGACTACCTTACTCAGGAGTTACTCAACCCGCGCATTCCTGTCTTGTCCCATTCGTAAGCGAAAGTCCTAAAAATATTAAAGTTCATAAAACAATAAAACTTGAAAAAGAAGGATTTCACACAATGAATAACGCTGTTCCCCTGCCGCAAAATACACCGGAGGCTTTGAAAAATCTGTTTCAGCTGGATAGCGGCATTATTTTTTTGAATCACGGCAGTTTTGGCGCAACACCAAAACCGATTTTTGAAGTGTTTCATAATTGGCAGAGAAAACTGGAAAGCGAGCCTGTTGCTTTTTTAGGCCGCGAAATCGGGTCTTATCTTGCCGAAGCGCGAAGCCATGTTGCGGAATATGTTCACACAAACGCTGATGATATTGTGTTTATCCCGAATACAACATACGGAATAAACTGTATCGCGCATGCGTTACAATTACACAGCGGTGACGAAGTTCTGGCAACAGATCATGAATATGGGGCCTGCGAACGCGCTTGGCGATTTCACGGCGCGCAGCAGGAGATAGTTTACAAAAAACAGCCCATACCGCTGCCGGTGGTTTCAGCAGATGATTTTATAGATGCGTTTTGGGCCGGTGTTACCTCCAAAACTAAAGTTATTTTCATCAGCCAAATAACATCTCCAACCGCATTAATTTTTCCGGTGCGGGAAGTTTGCCAAAAAGCGCGAAAAGCCGGCATAATAACAGTTGTAGACGGCGCGCATGTTCCCGGTCAAACAGCTTTAAATATTACCGAAATGGATCCTGATTTTTATGCAGGAAATTTTCATAAATGGTTGTGCGCGCCAAAAGGCTCTGCGTTTTTATATGCGCGCAAAGATATGCAGCCATTGCTGAACCCGCTGGTGGTAAGTTGGGGCTGGCAAAGCGACTCGCCGGGAGTTTCTCAGTTTCAAGATTATTTTGGCTGGGCGGGAACAGATGATCCCTCGGCGTACCTTAGCGCGCCGGCTGCTATTCAATTTCAGCAGGAATATGATTGGGAAAGCGTGCGCCGCCGTTGCCGAATCACGCTGCAAGAAATACGCGCCAACTTGCATGAACTGCTGCAAACAGCGCCAATTGCGCCGGATTCTGAAGTGTGGTGGCAGCAAATGGCCGCTGTTCCACTGCCAGAACGAGCGCCGCAAGATTTGCAGCAGCAGCTGTTCCAGCGTTATCATATTGAAGTTCCTGTTTTCAAGTGGAATAACCAAAGATTTATACGTGTTTCCGTGCAAGGATATAATTCACCTGAAGATGGCGCGGCGCTTTTAAACGCATTAAAACAGATCTTAGCCTCGGCGTAACCAAATTCAATAACATAGGAAAATCGATATTACGATATGGCAGCGCATAAAGTATTAGTATTTGCTCACCAAGGCGGAGGTTTCATTGCTCCGGAAAACACATTGCAGGCTTTTGAGCATAGCTTGCGCTATCAGCCGGATGCGTTAGAGCTGGATATTCAATTAACACGCGATGATGAAATTGTCGTTATGCACGATCCCATGGTAGATAGAACTACTAACGGGAAAGGATTAGTTTCAAGCTATTCTTGGGAAGAACTGCAGCAATTAGACGCCGGTTATCACTTTACAACTGATGGCGGAAAAACTTTCCCTTTTCGCGGGACCGGCGTGCGTATTTCGTTATTGCGAACAATATTTGAACGATTTCCCGCACAATTAATTAATATTGACTTAAAAGCGGATGATCCTATTCGCGAGCAGAAACTATGGGAACTGATCCAGGAATTTCATGTTGAAAAACGAGTAATTGTCGGCAGTTTTTATTGCAAACCGATCCAAAGATTTCGCAAATTAACAAATGGCGCAGTGGCGACAAGCGCTTGTCCGCAAGAAGTGATTGCGTTTTTACTGGGACATTACTTTGGCGCATGGAAAAAGTTGCGTCCACAATATTCGGCGCTGCAAGTACCCATGAAGCAATCGGGCATACCAATAGTTACTGCGGTGTCTATACAAACCGCGCATAAATTAGGTGTTGCGGTACACGTTTGGACCATCAATAATCCCGCAGAAATGGATGAGTTGATTGCGTGGGGAGCAGACGGCATAATGACCGATCGGCCGGATCTGCTGCGCCAAACTTTAAGCGCCGCAAAAAAGTAAACAGCAAGCTAAGCAAGAAATTGGCGCCATATATTGGCTAACTTGCGACTCCTATGTTATACTAGGCCTAAAAGGTTATTTATATGTATGTACAATATCGGTAGAAATGTGATGAAAGCTGGCTTATAATCTATGATGTCCGGGCCACAGAATTCTCGAACCCTTGGTCCCTATCAACTCGATACACTTATTGGTTCGGGGCCGCTAGGCAATGTATATCACGCGCGAAGCGCGGCGCAACCTGAAGCAGAACTTGCGATAAAAGTTCTGCAATCTCCGCTTGGGCAATTACACACCGTGCGCGATCGGTTTCTGGTAACATCACAATTTGTAACCAAATTGGAGCATACCCATATTCTGCCTTTAGAATACGCAGGTTCGGAAAATAACATCGTTTATTCGGTTTCTCCTTTTGTGCAGCAAGGCTCGCTGGCAAGTTTGCTGGCGCGCGGCAGAATGGCGCCTAAAGATATTGCGCCGTTATTCCGGCAAATGTGCGAAGCGCTGATTTTTTTTCATAATCAAGGATTGGTGCACGGCAATATTAAACCAACCAATGCGCTGATCTTCCAAGACAGGCATATTTTATTATCTGATTTTGGGCTGATGTGGGAATTGAAAGATATCGACCCCGCTCACCCGATTATTTTACCGGCAATGGCGGCTTATATTGCGCCGGAACAACTCAACAGTTATGTCGACGCCCGCGCAGACATTTACAGTGTTGGTGTACTCATTTATCAAGCGTTGACAGGGCAGCAGCCGTTCATTGGCGCTACCGTTTTTGAAACGCTTTCCCGCATTCAACGCCAGCCCATACCGCTGTTGTCGCAGATTCAACCGCCGATTGCGCCGGGAGCCATGGCGTTTGATGATGTGCTGCGCAAAACCCTGGCGAAAGATCCGGCCGCGCGGTTTCAAAACGCCCAGTCGCTGCTGAAAGCGCTGCTGGAAGCCGGCCAATTGGCAAATGAAATGCCATCCAGAATTTTGCCCAGTGTTCGCCCGCAAAGCATACCGCTCAGCCGGGCAAATTTTCCCGGCGCAGTTCCGCAAATGCAGCAACTGCCGCCGCAACAGCAGCCTTTTGCTCAATATCCGCCGGCTTCACCATGGTCTGCGCCACTGCAAAACCGGCCGCCGGCTGCGCCGAATGTCGCCGCGCAACCACAAGCCCAGCAGCGCATGCCGGCGCAGCAAATACGCCCGCCGCAGCAAAATCCCATGCAACCGCCGCCACAGCAGCAGCGTGAAATGGCCGATTTTTATACCGCGCGGCATTCTTCTTTGCCGCAAGGCGCGCAAAATGATCAACCAAACGCCGATAATCTTGCTCACACCGAAAACACAACGGACGCAGAGTATGGTGATGGATACCGGGAAGATTACCCTTCCGTACAAGTCCGCTCAATTAAAGATAACCGAACTGAAGATGACGAAGATAACGAATCGCAGTACCTTTCCAGTTACCATCGTTCAAATAGCCGCAGTGATCAGTGGGATGACTCTGATCCTGCTCAAGACGCATCTTCACGGCATTGGATTGATGATGACCGCGAAGATGAATATTCACGCGAAATGAGCCGGCCATATCCTGCTCGCCCTAAAAATTATGATGACGGCAGAAACAAAAGATATAGTGATAACAGCAGAAAAATGCCTCAGTACCGCGAATATGATCCTCCCGCAGACTCTGCGAGATATGAGGCTTTTGCGCCGCGCTCGGAATCAATTAATGCTCTGCGAAAAGAAATCCAGCAGGAACCTGCAGCGCCGGTGAAGAAAAAAAATCATACCCTCACAATTCTCAGTTTAAGTATTGTTATTGTGCTTATATTTAATCTTTTCCTTATTGTTGCGTATGATCCCGGCGTTTGCCCAAATCACGCATGCGACAGCCTGCACAGTAAAATTATTAAGCTCATTCCCGCGTTGGCGCCGCACAGTGAAATATTGAAACCAAGCAACACAGGCGATAGCAAAAACAATTACGGTTCACTAAGTTAAGGAAAATGCGCGCGCCATTACAACAAAAAACATCCGCGCATTTTCCGGCGCCATTCAAGTTTTTGACAAATATCCCTCCCAGCGTATATACTATCAGTAGATTCTGTTGCGTTTGCGCAGAGTTCGCTGCATCGGTTGCTTGTGTTTTTTGCCACAAAAAAATTCACGCCATGGCCAAGTTAATTTGCCAAGGAACGTTTATTTATGTTTCTGCAAAGAATCCTATGTGGCTGATAGAAAGCATCAATAGTTTGGCGGGAAGAGTACCTTTTTAGGAGCAGCACAGCGAGGAGACGTATGGTGAAAGTCTCTCTGCCGCGAATTAGGGAAGTGACCCAGCCGTTTTTTGCCCGGAAAGATTGCTTGTTGCATCCGGTACCGGCAAACGTGCGCGCTCGTTACGCGCCAGAGGCGAACGTTATATATCCTGCAGCGCTTAATGCGCGCTGGCCGGCCCACCCGGCTTTGGTATTACGCTTCGTGAACAAGGTGGCCCCGCGATATGCTCCCATCGCCCTTGACGCAGGGGGCCTCGCCATGCAAAAGCTATGTTTGCATGGGTATATTCAACAGAGGGAGCCACAAAATGACTACCACACAATTCCCCAATTCCGCGCGCAACTTGCCCACCGGCTATGAACCGGGCAAAGTTGAACAGCGCATTTACGCTTTTTGGGAACGCAACGGTTATTTTAAAACGCGGCGCGCCCAAGGCCGCAAAACCTTCGTCATCAGCATGCCGCCGCCAAACGTAACCGGCGCACTGCATACCGGGCATTTTCTTGCTGCAACACTGGAAGACCTAATGGTGCGCTATCACAGGATGCTCGGCGAAGCTGCGTTATACGTTCCCGGTGAAGACCACGCGGGTATCGCAACCCAAAATGTTGTTGAAAAGCATATCGCTGAAAAAAAACAAACCAGGCATACGCTTGGCCGTGAAAAATTTGTCGCAGAAGTTTGGGAGTGGGTTGCCGAATATAAAAAACGCATTCAAACACAAACCCGACGTTTTGGCGCATCTTGCGACTGGGATCGTGAGCGTTTTACACTGGATGACGGGCTAAGCCGCGCCGTCCGCGAGGTATTTGCGCGGCTGTATGAAGAAGGCTTGATATATCGTGGTGAACGTATTATTAACTGGTGTCCGCGATGTCAAAGCGCCATTTCCGATTTAGAGGTCATTAATAAAGACTCCGACGGCGCCTTAACGTATATCAGCTATCCTATTGAAGAGTTTCCCGGGCAAACCAAGCAGCAGCGTGAAATCACCGTCGCTACAACCCGCCCTGAAACAATGCTGGGAGACACCGCTATCGCCGTCCATCCCAAAGATCCGCGTTACACCGCGCTGATAGGTAAATGTGCAATTTTACCGCTGCTCAACCGCCGCATTCCCATTATTGCCGATACGGCTGTTGAATTAGAGTTCGGCGCCGGAGCCGTTAAAGTAACACCCGCGCACGACCCCACTGATTTTGAAATCGGCCAGCGCCATAACTTGGAGCAAATTCAAGTCATCGGCTTCGACGCGCATATGACCGCAAACGCCGGCCCATACCAAGGACTAGATCGCTTTGAAGCGCGAAAACAGATTTTAGAGGATCTTGCTAAAGCGGGCCGCATTGTAAAACAGGAAGAGTACAATGTGCGCAGCGGGCATTGTGAGCGGTGCGATACAGTTATTGAGCCGCTGATTTCCAAACAATGGTTTGTAAAAATGGCTCCGTTAGCTACTCCGGCGCTGAACGCAGTTAAGTATGGTCAATTGAAAATTGTACCTGAACGATTTGAAAAAACCTATGTTGAATGGCTGACCAATATCCGTGATTGGAATATTTCGCGGCAACTTTGGTGGGGGCATCGCATCCCAGCATGGTACTGCGTCAATTGCGGCGCGGTAACTGTCAGCCGCGAAGACGCTGTTCAGTGCTCGCAGTGCGGATCTGAATCAATAGAACAAGACCCGGATGTGCTGGATACATGGTTCAGCTCCTGGCTGTGGCCGTTCAGCACCCTTGGATGGCCGGAAAACACCCCTGATTTACAGGATTTTTATCCAACAGCGATGTTAGAAACAGGGTATGATATTATATTTTTCTGGGTAGCGCGTATGGTAATGGCCGGCATCCATTTTATGGGAACTGTGCCGTTTCACACAGTCTATCTGCATGGGCTGATTCGTGACCAACATGGCAGGAAGGTGAGTAAATCACTGAAAAATGGGTTAGACCCGATAGACACCATAGACACTTACGGATCAGACGCATTGCGGTACACAATTGTCACCAGCTCTACACCGGGCAATGATATTAAATTGAATCCAGATCGCATTGCGGGAGGTCGCAATTTTTCCAATAAACTTTGGAATGCAGGCAGATTTACGCTGATTCAAACTGCCGGATACGCCGGGCCGCTAGAGCCGCTGGAGAAACTGAAAGGAAAAACAATTGCAGACCGCTGGATTATTTCCCGCGCCCAGCGCGTAACACAAAGTGTAACCGAACAGATGAACGCCTACCAGTTTGGTGAAGCCGGACGGCAGTTATATGATTTTTTCTGGGGGGAATTCTGCGATTGGTATTTAGAGGTTGCGAAAAACCAGATGACGGAAGGTCAGCCCGAAGCGCAGCGCATTTTAACGGCGCGAATATTGCGCGCTGTGCTCGATCGTTCTTTGCGGCTGCTGCACCCGTTTATGCCGTTTGTAACAGAGGAAATTTGGCAGCTGTTGATTGGCGCCGACCCGGAAGAGATGATGACACGCGCTATCTCAGATTTAACGCCGCCACCGGCGTTGATAACAGCGCCATGGCCGGAAGCCGAGCTTTCTCAATGCGATGACGCTGCGGAATCCGAATTTGATTTGCTGCGGCAAATGATTTCCCGAATTCGCGACGCCAAGAAACAGGTTGCAGTAGAGCCTTCCCGGCGGATTCCCGTATTGATAGCCGCGGGAGACCACCTGCAGGCAATTCGGCGCCAAGGAGCGCTGATTGCCCAGTTAGCGCGAACTGAAGACCCAATTTGCAAGAAACAATTCGCGGAAAAGCCTGCCGACGCAATAGCGCTTTTGGTTGAGGATATTGAAATATATTTGCCGATGGCCGGTTTAATCGATATCTCCAAAGAAAAAGAACGCCTGCGTAAGGAAAGCGCGAAAACAGAGCAGCTTATTGCCCAAGTTCACGCAAAACTCAGCAATGAACAATTTACTTCACGGGCAAAGCCGGAGATTGTTCAAGCTGAAAAAGATCGTCTTGCCGCCGCAGAAGAATCTTTGCGCAAATTACAGGAACAAATTGCTGCGTTTAAATAGCGCCGCAACACAAAAAAAAGCTGCGTAAAGGGATTATTCGTATCCCTTGCGCAGCCTCATCTTTATGAAAAAAAATCAGTTACCAGCCCCGCGCCGCAATAATTTCGGCTGCGCGCGCCATCCAATAGCGAATGTGCGCTAAGGCAACTCGCTCTTCTTCATCGGTAGAGGCGCCAACAACTTCGCGCGCCAGCCATTCCGCTGATGTAAATAACGACCGAACAATAGAGCAATCCATCATCAGCGCCCACATAGTATCATCTTGCGCATCGGTTACACCGCGCTTTACCAGCGCCGCGCGATAGATTTCGGCGGTTTCCTGAGGATCCGCTGCGCGCCAAGTTTGCGCCAGCCACATAGGATCATACAACGCCGGGCCTTTGGCGACCAGCGCCCAATCCAAAATCAATAATTTTTCGCCGCGTATTCCCAGATTGGCCAGCCAAATATCTCCGTGAATTAACGTGTGCGGCAGTGATTCGATATCGGCGAGCAATTTTTCCGGATTGGCGATTGTGTGTTGAATAATTTGAGCGGTTTCTGGGTTTAGCATACCCCATATGCGGTTCCACATACGCATCGCTGCAGCGCCATATTCTATAGATTCCGCGTCTGTGCCTGCGGCAGTTAAATGCGGCAGTGTCAGGTATAGCAGTGAATCTGCGGTTGATGTAAACCACGGAACCTGTTCCAGCAGCGGACTGTTCCAAAAGGTTGCGTGCATATCAGCCAGAGCATTGACAATAAAGCGCAGCAATTCGGTGTCATTTTCCGCAATTTCATAACATTTAGACGCTGAAAATATGGCAGAGCCTTCATCCCTCATCAAAATTGCCGAGGCGTTATCTGGCCAAAGGACTGTAGCCAAAATCGGCGAATCTATTGATTCCGGCAAATGTTCCCAAAGTTCAGATTGCGCAAAACGAACCTCACGCCCCAAGTCATCATGGGTAGATTTGGCAAACCAAGAAGTTTGTGTTTCATTTTGTTTTAAAATGAGCGCTCCAATTTCTTTATCGTTTTGCTTCAGAGAGAGACGTTCAATCAAGTTGCCGCTAAACCCGGTTTCCAAGATTTCTTTCGTAAAAGATTCAATGGGGATGGTCGAACCGGTTACCTGAGTTAACGATTGTGGATTAAGCATTTCACTAAGTACTGAGAACTTTGCGGGAATTTTCATTGATACTGTCCTTACATGGGTTAATTTGAAACAAATTATCGCATAAAATAGCGATATAACTGTGCAATTGCGACACTGCGGAATATTCCCCAGCTGTGCATATCTGAATCTAATTCTTCATTATACTGCATTCCAAGATGAGCTAACTGATCCGCCAGATTCGGCAAGTCTTGAATATCAATTAAGCGCATCGCTTCAATTTGTTCCTTTTCGTCATGCGCAACTAAACCTTGTTCTGTAGGATTCGTTATAAAAACAAATGTAAAAAAAGTTGGCGCAGAATCTGGCGAAACAGAGTAACTGATTGCCGCGGCAAAATGCGGCTGTGGCTCGCGCAGACCTGTTTCTTCATACAATTCGCGATGAAATGCCTCTAAAATGGTTTCATTTTTTTCAATACCGCCGGTATGAATGCGAAAAACGCCTACAGGATAAAATGGTTTTCGCATCAAGTAAATTTTACCTTCTATATTGCGCACTACCATGCAAACTTCGGCAATGCGAGTGCTTCTATGGATATTTCGGTTATCCGGTAAAATTGCGTGATACAAAACCGGTTCACCAAACTGCTTTGTCAGCGCGTGAATTTGTTCAGAAAATTCGGCAGGGAAACTCATAACATCCAATCACCTTTCTATATGATTGATTAGGTTTTATACCTGTGATATCAATTTTGTGGCAATGCAATTGCAGCTAGGCCATGGCGCATATATTCTGTCGCAAAAAGCTTCTGCTTAGAAGCCAAACGCTAAAAAACTTCCTTAAACTATCAGGTCAACACAAACCCATGCTGCTACGCAAAAAATTTAATCCACTAACAGTATATCACATTTACCAATATGCTATATTTCACAGCATATAATGCGGTGTTTATCATTTAGAACATATGATACTTATAACTTTTCATGAGATATTGACAAGAACCACAGAACGAAAAACGAACACCATACGATATTCATGCAGTTTATTTCCTCACCACCCATTTTGCCGTGCGCAATACTCATTATTTCGCATAAATTTCAATATTCATACAAACACCGCGCGGTACTTATGCGGCAATGCAATCTGGTAGGGGCGACCCTTGCTGTCGCCCTTGCTGCCTAGCCATCAATATTTTCTTGGGGAAATTAACATAAAAGAGATTTTGGGGACACCCCAATCCCCGCGTAAGGGGCATCCGCCCCTTACGAATCCCCTATACTTGTGCAGCCGCACAGTCGTTAGAATAGCCTTTCCTTGCTTTACCCTTCTGAGTAGTTATTTGCAGGATTCTGTTTATTTTACTGCTTGTTTATTGACAATATCCATCAATTCATGTATACTCTTATTGAGAGTTTCATGAAATTTGTGCGTCCCCTAAAAATAGCTAATATTTAAAATGCGCCAAATAAGGA
>JAJYBV010000099.1 GCA_021778805.1 Chloroflexota bacterium
TCACCCAAAGCCAGTCCCCGCAAGGGGAAAGAAGTCATTCGACACTACTTTGAAACACAAGGGTAAGGAACGGCGATTCTTCCACGAAGCTAAAGACTTCGTGGTTTTCTCGCTCGGCCAGTATAAATTTCCAATTATTCGGAGCGGTATTATTTATGGCGAAAAATTTAGTTATTGTAGAGTCACCCGCCAAAGCAAAAACAATTGAACAATTTCTTGGCCCAGATTTTGAGGTGCGCGCTTCTATGGGCCATATAATCGATTTGCCCGCAAAGGGGCTTGGCGTAGATGTAAAACATAACTTCGCTCCCAAATATTCCATTTTGGAAAATAAAAAAAGCTTAGTTAATGAACTGAAAACGGCAAGCAAACGCGCCAAAACGATTTATCTTGCCCCAGACCCTGACCGGGAAGGGGAATTTATTGCGTGGGCGCTGAAAGAAACATTGCAGCTGCATGAACCCAAGCGCGCAGTATTTAATGAAATTACCAAACGCGCTGTGCAAGAAGGTATTGAGCATACACGCGCTATTGATGAAAATCTTTTTAACGCACAGCAAGCGCGCCGCGTGCTCGATCGCTTAGTGGGTTATAAAATTAGCCCGTTGCTGTGGCGCCGCGTACAGGCAAATACCAGCGCCGGGCGTGTGCAATCTGTTGCATTGCGTGTCATTTGTGATCGTGAAGCCGAAATTCGCGCTTTTACGCCCGAAGAATATTGGAATATTACCGCGCATTTGCAAAAAGATAACCAAAAATTTGATGCGCAACTAATCGCCATGTTATCTGATTCAGATAAATCAACCGACGCGGATGATGTGGATGTTACCGCGCACGCCACTGAACAACAGGAGCACGATCGCGCCATCAAACTGCATATTACCTCGGAAGAAGCTGCGCAAACGGTTTTGCGCAACTTGAAAAACGCGGTGTTTCAGGCCGTTAAAGTTGTACCGAGAGATGTGCGCCGCCAGCCGCCGCTGCCCTACACTACCAGCGCGCTGCAGCAAGACGCATCTGTGCGGCTGCGCTTTAAACCAAAAAAAACGATGAGTTTGGCCCAGCAGTTATATGAAGGACTAGACATTGGGCCGCGCGGCCATCAGGGCCTTATTACCTATATGCGCACCGATTCAACCCGCGTTTCCGCAGAAGCGCAGGCGGATGTGAAAACATATATTCAAGATACATGGGGAAAATCTTATGTTGGCGCCGCACGCGCTGCAAAAGCCAAAGCCGGTGTGCAAGACGCCCACGAAGCCATTCGCCCAACAGATCCCACATTAACGCCGGATGCGGTGAAAACATTTTTATCCGCAGATCAATTTAAGTTGTATCAACTAGTTTGGCGCAGATTTGTTGCTTCGTTTATGGCCCCCGCCGTATTCGATACGATGCGCGTGGATATTACTGCGGGAGATTATGTTTTCCGCGCCACCGGTTCGACCTTGAAATTTGAAGGATTTTATGCCGTATGGCCGCATGACGATACCAATGATCTGCTTCCGGCAATACAGGTTGGTGATAAGTTAAATCTTTTATCAATAGAACCAAAGCAAAAATTTACTCAACCGCCGCCGCGTTTTAGTGAAGCAAGTTTAATTAAAGAACTGGAAGAAAAAGGTATCGGCCGGCCAAGCACCTATGTGCCTATTCTTTCTACAATTCAGGACCGCGGTTATGTAGAGCAGCAAGAACGCCGCTTTGCGCCAACTTGGCTGGGAGAAACCGTGAATGAATTGATGCTGAAGCACTTTGGCGATATCGTTGATGTCAATTTTACGGCTGGAATGGAACGTAAACTTGATGATGTTGAAGAAGGCAATATTGCTTGGACCAATTTTTTGACGGATTTTTACGCGAAATTAAAGGAAACGTTAGCGGTCGCAGAAAAAGAAATGGACCGAGTACAAAAACCTGTGGAAGAAACCGGCGAAATGTGCCCGGATTGCGGAAAACCGCTGCTTATTCGTTTAGGCCGGTTCGGCAAATTTATTTCTTGTTCCGGGTTTCCGGATTGCTCTTACCGCCGTTCTTTTGTATTAAAAACCGGCGCATTATGCCCGCAGTGCGGCAGTGACCTTATCGAACGAAAATCGCGCGGCCGCGGTAAATTATTTTATGGCTGTTCGCACTATCCCGATTGTTCATTTGCCACATGGAATAAGCCGCTGCCCGTTCCTTGCCCAGAGTGCGGTGGATTGCTGACCATGGCAAACGCTGCGCGCGAAGCCAGCTGCATTAAATGCGGCGCTGTTGTTGCCGATGCGTTGTCTGACCATCCGCAGGTGATAGATCATCGTGAAATAAAACCCGCCGGCGAGCAAAAAACAACGGGCCGCAAAGCTTATTCTTCGGTAAAGACATTGGCAGGGAAAAAAGAGGCCGCAACAAGAACTGCCACGGTAAAAACACGTAAAACTACGGCCGCGGCCAGCGCCAAAGCCAAAACACCTAGCGCAGTAAAAAGAACTCGCAAAAAATCGGAATCTGCAATGGAAGTAGAGGGCGAACAAAATGCCTCGTAATGAACGTATCAGATCGACTACCATTATTGCCGTTGTTCGCAATGGTGTTTGCGCCGTTGCAGGAGACGGCCAAGTAACTGCCGGTGATATGGTGATGAAACAAACTGCTAAAAAAATTCGCTCCATGCATAACGGCAAGGTAATTACCGGGTTTGCAGGCTCTACCGCCGATGCGTTAACCCTGTTTGATCAGTTTGAAAAGCAAATTGAACAATATTCCGGCAATTTACGCCGCGCAGCTGTTGAAATGAGCAAATTATGGCGCACTGATAAATTTTTGCGCAGATTAGACGCTATGCTGATTGCCGCTGACGCTGAATCAGTTTTTGTGCTTTCCGGTGATGGCGATGTGATTGAACCCGATGACGGCATCGCCGCAATTGGGTCTGGCGGCGGCTATGCGCTGGCGGCGGCGCGCGCTTTGCTGCGCAACACCGAATTAACAACGCCGGAAATTACCCGGAAAGCCATAGAAATTGCCGCTGAAATTTGTATCTATACAAACCATGAAATTACGTTAGCGTCAATCGACAAAAATCAAACTTCTATGCAGTAAATCTATTCGCCGCAAAACAGGAAAAAAAGATCCATTTTGTGGCAAAATAAAAGAGATACTGAATTGATTGAGCTTTTGGGGGTTTTTGCCGGAATAATATAACTAAGCAGGTAATTCAGCGGGCAAACGCTCCAAAATGTAACGCAAGAGCAGCCTTTGCTCCATGCCCGGTAAATGGGTGTATATCCTGCATATGCGGCAAATAAAAATCCCAAAAATTTAAAATAGCATTTCATTCCATTGGTATGTGTATATATAATGTATATCGTCGAAAGGGGGAAGCCGCTTATCGGCTGCAGCGCTTTTTATGCGCCGGCCATTGCGGTAGAACACTATGAAAGACTTAATTCCTCAAGCGATAGTTCGTGAACTGGATCGCTATATCATCGGGCAGCAAGCCGCCAAAAAGGCTGTTGCCATTGCATTGCGCAATCGCTTTCGACGTATGCAGCTTCCGGATGATATTCGCGCAGAAGTTACTCCTAAAAATATTATGATGATCGGCCCAACCGGCGTGGGGAAAACCGAGATCGCGCGGCGCATTGCCAAATTGGCTAACGCTCCGTTTGTGAAGATTGAGGTGACTAAATTTACTCAGGTGGGGTATGTTGGCCGCGATGTCGATTCAATTATTCGCGATTTGCTGGATGTTTCCGTCAATATGCTGCACGATGAAAAAGAAACTGAAGTGAAAAGTGAAGCTGAAGTGCATGCGCAGAAACGTATCTTAGAATATCTGCTGGCCCCCAAAATGTCGAAAGATGTTGAAGCGTTTCTCGATGGAAAAAAAGATCCGCAGTTAACCGAAGACACCGTTGCTTCACGCGGCAAAAAGACTGTAAAAGTTGCCGTGCGCGCGTCTCGCATGGCAAAATCTGATACACCCGCTGTGCAGCAAGAGCCGGCACCTAAAGAAAGCGCAAAAGAACGCGCGGCGCGGCGCAAAAGAATTAAAGAAGCGTTTGCCGCGAATTTGCTGGAAGATAAAATTATTGAAATCGAGCTGGACCAGGAAGACACATTGGGCGCAATGTTTGAATATATGGCCAACTTTACTTCCGGCGATAGCGGTGATTTTGTCGGCGACTTCGTTCCCGCCGCCTTTCCGGTCAACCGGCAGCGCACCCGCAAAATTTCTGTGCGCGACGCCCGTTCCGTGCTTATGCGTGAAGAGGCCCAAAAATTAATAGATTCTGATCAGGTGGTTGATGAATCTATTAAACGTGTGGAACAAAATGGCATCGTCTTTTTAGACGAAATCGATAAAATCGTCGGCTCTACTGTAGACACCGGCCCCGATGTGGCAGGTGAAGGCGTTCAGCGCGACCTTCTGCCTATCGTTGAAGGCACTACGGTAATGACCCGTTTTGGCCCGGTTAAAACAGATCATATTTTATGGATTGCCGCCGGCGCGTTTCATAAACATAAACCAGCAGATCTCATCCCGGAATTGCAGGGCCGTTTCCCTCTGCGGGTAGAATTGAAAAGTTTAACGGAAGAAGATTTCCGCGAGATTTTAATTAAACCGAAAAATTCGTTGACCCGCCAATATACGGCGTTGATGAAAACTGAAAATGTTACCATCGAATTTACCCAAGATGGCTTGGAGGAAATGGCGCGCTATGCGTTTTTGATGAATTCGCGCAGCGAAGATATCGGCGCCCGGCGCTTGCATACAATTGTTGAAAAAACATTAGAGGAAATTTCCTTTGCCGCCAGCGAATTGGAAAATACAACGATTATCATCGATCATGAGTTTGTGCAAAAACGTTTAGGCCCCGTTATTACCGACGAAGACTTAAGCAAATACATTCTTTGATCTATTTTGCAAATAAAGGATATCAGAAACAGTGACTGTTCCCCGCCGTGTAATCCTGCGCAACGCTGTTTTGCAGGATATTAAGACGATTGCCCTGCGCCAGATGGTGGAACAAGGCACAGCCGCTGTTTCTTTGCGCGCAATTGCCCGGGAAATTGCTATGAGTCCCGCGGCGCTGTATCACTATTACGCCAGCCGCGATGACCTGATAACCGCGTTGATTTTAGATTCCTATATCAATCTTGGCCAATCTCTGCAAAGTTCTTATGATCTTTTGCAGCAAGAAGCGCCGGCCAACCGCGTTATCGGGATGACACGCGCTTATAGAAATTGGGCGTTGGAACATCCAATTGAATATCAATTGATTTTTGGCAACCCTATTCCGGGATACAGCGCGCCGATGCCGGTTACACAGCCTGCTGCGCAGCAGGCGTTTTTTCCGTTAGCGCAATTGCTGCTGATTTTATGGCAGGAAAAAGCTATTCATATTCCGGAAATGTACACACATATACCCGAAACAATTCAGCCGCAATTAGAATCTTGGGGCGCAGCATTTTTGCAGGCAGTCTCTGCTGAAGACGCTTGCAAGGTCTTTCCTTTGTTGTATTTGGGGGTAATCTTATGGACACGGCTGCATGGTTTAGTTACGCTGGAATTATTTCATCAGCTTACCCCTATGATTGGTGATGCATCCGCTATGTTTGAACACGAAAGCCGCCACACGCTGTATCTGCTGGGGCTTAAATAAACTATATTTTTGCATTTAGTGTTTACCAAATGCAGGACTAATTACCATAACTTGAAATTAATTATAAAATGATTTACAATAGAATAATGAAATTATTTATAGTAATTGCTTCGTGCGTCATTGCGGACGCGCTAGTCCCAAAAAGCAAAATCTGCTGGTAAGGAAAGCGGATGTTTTCAGAATTTATTGTGTATTATACAAAAGGTCCCGAAGAATATTTGTACCGGGCCGCAGTGATTTCATAGCTATTGTTTGTTTTGTCAGTGATATTGCTATGATGTATATGGGCCGCAAAACTTGTGACGTTATAAGATTTCTAATTTTTAAGCAGGGGTTTCCGCCATGAATGTATTCAATGACGTAAAATCGCTTTGGCGTATTCTCCTTTCAATAGCTGTTATATTGATGGGATTATTTTTAGCTAGTATTTTGTGGCAGCTATTGCTTCATTTTAGTTATGTATTGCTGCTGGTTTTGTCGGCGTGGATTATTGCATATATTTTAGGGCCGATTGCCGGATGGCTGCAGAAACTAAGAATACCGAAGAATTTTTCAGTTGCAATTGTATATCTTCTGGCTGCGGTTTTGCTGGGTGGTATGGTTTTACTCATTGCGCCAATTATCAGTGATGAGGTAAAACAATTGGCCTTGCGCGTCGCCAATTTTGCCAGCCAAAATAATCTGCAATCATTTAATAACAATGTTATGAATCAGCTGCAAAAATTGGGTATTTCTCATGCCGACGCCGAAAAAACAGTTTCACAGGTAACACAAAATATACAAAATTATTTGCAGAATATTGTTAATTCTTTAGCGTTTAACATCACTTCTTTTGTCTCATCCATCATGTCGGTTCTGTTGAATATCCTTATTACGCTCATTCTTTCATTTTATATTATGATTAACGGTCGAGATCTGTTTAATTCGGTGCTTTCCTATGTTCCACAAAATTGGCATGAAACCGCTAATCTATTGGAAATTCATTTTGAGCGGATATTCGGCGGTTTTGTGCGCGCACAGCTTATTATTGGGCTGATGTATGCATTTGCTACTTGGCTGGCGCTGGCAATGCTGGGATCGCCAAGTGGCTTGCTGTTTAGCTTTATTGCGGGCGTACTGATGGTCATACCGTTTATTGGCCCATTTATAGCTGTTGTGCCGCCGATAATCATCGTATTTATAGACGCCCCTTCGTCGGTGTTGCTTATTCGCTTAATTATACTGATCGTATTTTTAATTATTGCGCAGCAAATTATTTTGCAGATTTTAGCGCCGCGAATTATGGGGCAAAGCATAGGGCTGCATCCATTCTGGGTGTTTATAGCCCTGCTGGTTGGCGCTCGTGAAGCAGGAATATGGGGCGCATTTTTTGCTGCGCCGGTCGCCGCTTTACTGGTTTATTTTGTAAAAGATTTTTATGCGGTGTATAAACAGCGCAGTGCTGCGGCCGCAAACGCTTTAAAGCCGCCGGCGTATTCCTTTACAGAACCGGAGACGCCATTGCAGCAAGATCCGCCTGCAAATAACCATACCGCCGCTGAAAATCCGCAAACACTGCTGAATTCTTAGTATATTAAAATATAATATTTGCGCAAGAGCCACAACTCTTGCGCATTTTTATCGGCTCCGCATTGTTTGCAATACGGAAAATGCACCGCGCAAAAATATTTCTCTGCAGCGGTTAATATCGGTGTTCGCGTGAAACAAGATTTAACAAAGACTGCCCTTCGCGATAACGCCGAACATTTTCCATAATTAAATCGGTTTGTTTTTGCAGAATTTTAGGAGACATCCACGAAATATGCGGCGTAATCAGCGCGTTTGGCGTTTGCCACAGTGCGCTTATTTCCGGAAGCGGCTCGGTTTCGGTAACATCCAGCGCCGCGCCGCCGATGCTGTTTGCTTCCAGCGCTTCCAGCAATGCCTGTTCATCTACCAGCGCTCCCCGCGCAACATTAATCAGCCATGCGCTGGGTTTCATAAAAGACAACGTTTGTTTGTTTATCAATTGATATGTTTCCGGCGTCAATGGCGCGCTAACAACAACATAGTCTGCTTCTGCAAGCGCTTCCCGCCAATTTTCTTGCATAGACCATATCCGCTCTGCGCCGTCTACTGGTTTATGCGGGGCCGACGCACGACGCACGCCTTGCACATGCACGCCAACTGCTGCGGCCAGCTTGGCAAGATCTGACCCAATACTGCCTAAACCAATAATAAACAGATTTGCGCCATGGATATCTTGGGAAATTTTTTCAGTGCGTTGCTTCCATTTGTGCAAGTCTTGCATTCGCACAAATAAAGGCAGCTGTTTAGAGATAGCAAAAATTTGCGCCAGGCAATATTCTGCAATTGGCATAGACATTGTTCCCGAACCGTTCGTTATCAAAGCGTTTTCCGGCAGATATTTCATAATCAATTCCCAAAAACTATCTACGCCGGCGCTGGCGGTGTGAAACCACTGAACCGAACGTGTTTGGCTTAACGCGCGTTCCAGCGCGGCGTTCGGAATATGCGAACGAATAAAAACATCTGCCTCTGCAAGGTTATGCTGTGAATTTCCGTCATTATCATAGGGCAGCAGCTGTATATCACTGCCAATAGTTTCAATACTATCGTTAAAGCGATGGCCTAAGCCTGCCTCGCTGTTTACTGCAATTTTCATAATAATCTCCGTTTCGTCAAATCAAATGGCTTGACAGGAACCATAATAAAGTGTATGATATCAATATCATACCTCAATTTTTATTGTTGAAAGGAGACACGTCGATGGCTGTTTTATTTTGGTCTGCGTCGGTTCGTGCGCTCCTGGAAATCCACATGTAGTTTTCAGCGAGAGATATTTTACAGTGCAGCCTGTATTTTTCAGGTGCGCTGCTTCTTTTCATTTCCTTCAACGACCACCGGCGGCGGCCCTCAAATTCTTGGATACACTCTACGGAACTGCCGCAGCAAATTGCCGCGCCGTATATAGCCATTACTGCGAGTAAGTTCATTGTTCGCGGTTAAATAAAAAATACACCCTAAAAAAACAGCAGCGCATGTGAGCGCGTTAAGGAAAAAGATACAAACCATGACAAAACATGATAATAGACAAATTGCAGATGATGATACCGATTTTGCCAACTATCCACCGATTCGCCGCAGAACACCGGCGAAAAAGCCGCGTAAAAACACCGAACAAGATGTGTATGAAGATTTTATTGCAATGTCTTACCATCCGGCGGTTTATGAAAAGCAGTGGCTGGAACAATCTCTTTTAGAATTTTACCAGCAGCGGTATATCAGTGATGTAAACGCATTGGTAAAAGGCGGGAAAGAAGCCAATGTATACCGCTGCGCCCCGCATACCGATGTGTTTACCGGCTGGATTGCCGCAAAAGTGTATCGGCCGAAGATGTTCCGGACGCTGCGCAACGATGCAATTTACCGCAAGGGACGCGCGGTATTAAATATCGACGCGCAAAGCATCAAAGAAAACGAGGAGCGCATGGCCAAAGCGCTGCAAAAAAGAACTGATTTTGGCCGGCAAATTGAGCAGACATCGTGGCTGATGTATGAATATACAACACTGCAAATGCTTCACACAATCGGCGCTTCCGTGCCGCGCCCAATTGCTGTTGGCGCTAACGCTATTCTTATGGAGTATATTGGAGATGAGTATCGCGGCGCGCCGAGCTTGCATGAGACCGAAATACCTGAAGCAGAGGCGCCGGATTTATTTGGAGACATTATACGGAATATAGAGTTGCTTCTGCAAAATAATTTTGTTCACGGCGATCTTTCCGCCTATAATATTCTTTATCAGCCGGCAGATGGCAGTCGCGCAAAAGGCGCAGTAACCATCATAGATTTTCCGCAAGTGGTGAATATTGTAGGCAACCCAAACGCCAAAAAGCTATTTCAGCGTGATGTGCTGCGAGTATGTGAATATTTCTCCGGCTATGGCTTGGGCGAAAATCCTGAATTGCTGGCAGAAGAATTATGGCAAAAATATTATTTTACCGAAGAAATTCCGCTGGTAGAAGAGTTTTCGGGTTTGGATATTGCCGATCTTGATTTGGAAGATGAACAACCACCGCACGATACACATGGGGATTCGTAAGGGGCGGCAGCCCCTTACGCAGGGTGTGGGGTGTCCCCCAAAATCTCTTTTATACATAACCACCGCACGGTACACATGGGGATTCGTAAGGGGCGGTAGCCCCTTGCGCGGGGATTGGGGTGTCCCCCAAAATCTCTTTTATAAAAGA
>JAJYBV010000100.1 GCA_021778805.1 Chloroflexota bacterium
CGACCCTTGCGGTCGCCCTTGCTGCCCGGCTACCAATATTTCCCATCGGAAAATAAAATAAAAAGAGATTTTGGGGACACCCCAATCCCCGCGCAAGGGGCTATCGCCCCTTACGTATCCCTGATTACGCAGGTATATCTTATCCCTCTTTCATTGTTAAAGTTCATATGCGCAACGGTGATTCATCGTATTTGACATACAATTCCTATGCGCCGTACCATACATGTATGTCTTAGAGACGTGAGCCTAAAAAAGGAAGAAGCGGAATCGGAGTGACATCTCCGGCTCCTTTAGGAGACCTGTTTCCTCGGGCGTTTCCTGCTGTATGCGATACGTATGCTCAGGTCTAAAGAGCAAAAACCAACGAAAAATTTGCCGAAAGTTAAAAATAAGGTGTGGTATGGAAAAAGTCGGAATCATTTATCGAGATACCCCTGAAGCCAAAGCGTTGATGCAATTGATTATAGAAACGCTGCAAACACACAAAATTGAAAACATTTGGACCGAAAATGAAGAATATGCGCGAAACGCATTGAAAGATTTTCGTGACAGTGACATGATCATTGCGCTTGGCGGCGACGGCACATTGCTATCTGTAGCGCGCGCCTGCGCGGGAACAACCGCAGTGATATTAGGCATAAACTTTGGTCACGTTGGTTTTTTGGCTGAATTAGAGCCGGAAGAAGCGCTAAGTGAGTTGCCGCATTTCCTGAACGGGGAATATTGGTTAGACGAACGCGCCATGCTGCAAGGCGTGCTGAAAATGGATAATTTTACGGAAGAATATGTTGCCTTAAACGATATTATTATTGTGCGCGGCGGCGAGCCTCGGGTTATTCGCTTTGATGTGCTGATTGACGGCAATTATTTTTCTACCATAACGGCAGACGGTGTTATAGTTGCAACGGCAACCGGGTCTACGGCCTACAACTTAGCCGCCGGCGGCCCGATATTATATCCGGAAGTGCGCGGCGCGGTGTTAACGCCAGTAGCAGCGCACTTAGACATAGCGCGCCCAATCGTATTGGCAGAACATTGTGAGGTAGCCATTATTTTGCACGAAACCGGCGGCGATGCGGTATTTTCCGCAGACGGCCAAATTACTCGCCCATTAACCTATCCTTCACATGTTCTGGTTTCCAACAGCAATTTAGTGACACGTTTTTTACGCAGAAAGCAACGTAATCATTTTTATTTTGCTTTGCGGCAAAAGCTCAGCGAACGCTAATCGCAATACTCATTATTTTGCATGATTTGCAATAAAAAAATTTTGGGGACACACCAAACCCCGCGCAAGGGGCTTCCGCCCCTTATGTATCCCCACGGTTGTGGACATGCTTGGCCGCAATTACTTCTTGTATAAAATTCAATCTTTCTATTCGTTCCAACGCTAAAATATGTGCTATGCTTAAAATATGTCCAATTCCTTATAAATTACATTTCCTGAATATAAGAGGTTCCCATGTTTAAACGAATCCGCTCACTTTTCGGACAGTCTGATACGACAGATACGACGGCTGAGCCGGCGGAAAATTTGCAAACTGAAAGTTTGGAATCCACAGATGAGCCGGCGGAAACAGCGGCTATCATTGAGCAAACTGACGCTGATTCACCGGAGAAGCTGGCTACGGATACCACGGATGATTCCGTCATTGATGAAGAGATTTCACAACCGGCAAAAAGAGGCTTTTTTAATCCGTTTAAACTCGGTCTCGAAAAAACCCGCAGTCTGTTCGGCCGCATGAATACGGTTTTTAAAACCGATGAAATTACTGAAGATTTATGGGATGAACTTGAAGAAACGCTGCTTTCCGCAGATGTCGGCGCGCAACTGACCGATAAATTGATGAGCACGCTGAAAGATCGCGCAAATTTAGAGAAAATGCAGCGGGGCAGCCAAGTGCGATCTGCGCTGAAAGAAGAATTGCGCGTGCTGCTTGGCCCCAGTGAGCCGCTGCTGTTTTCTGACACATCGCCGATTACTGTCATTTTAATTGTCGGTGTAAATGGGGTTGGGAAAACCACGAGTATTGCTAAGCTTACCTATTTGCTAAAAAATCAAGGCCATCGCCTGCTGCTAGCCGCCGGAGATACATTCCGCGCCGCGGCAATTGAACAAATTAAAACGTGGGGAGATCGGCTGAAAACTCCCGTCGTCAGCCATCAGCACGGCAGCGATCCCGCCGCTGTGGTGTTTGACGCTATGCAGGCAGCGCAAGCGCGCGGCGCCGATGTTCTGATTGTCGATACCGCCGGCAGGCTGCACACAAAATCTAACTTAATGGAAGAACTGAAAAAAATCAACCGGATCCTTGCTAAATATGATCCCGAGGCGCCGCACGAAGTATTGCTGGTGTTAGACGCCACGACGGGACAAAACGCCATTTCACAGGCAAAAACCTTTGTTAAAGATTCCGGCGTCAGTGGAGTGATTTTAACGAAACTGGATGGCACCGCGCGCGGCGGCATGGTCTTTTCCATCAGCGCTGAACTCGGCTTGCCGGTAAAATTTGTTGGAACCGGAGAGCGCGCGCAAGATCTTGCGGCGTTTGATCCGGATTCATTTATCGACGCTTTGTTTGAAGATTGAATGATCAAATAGGGCAGCTTCCTCTGGCGCGGATTATGCTGTTTACGGCAGGATAATTTCACCCATAGGAGAGGATCTTCCAAAGATGGCGAAAACAACTCCGAAATTATCTGCGCTGGCGCATCCGGCGTTTGCGCCGATTATGCTGGCTTTGGCGTTTATCAGCGTAACTGCCGGCGCCTTGCTGATGATATCTTACCGGCAAACAGCGCAAACGCAGAACGGCGCCGAAGCGAATTCTATAATTGTAGTATATGTTACCGGCGCCGTAAATAATCCCGGAGTATACAAACTAAATGCGCCGGCAAGGGTGGTAGACGCGCTGCAAGCCGCCGGGGGATTCTCTGCCGGCGCCGACACCGGCGGACTGAATCTCGCGCAGCCGCTGCACGATGGCGAGCAGATAACGGCGCCGTTTCTGGGGCAGCAAAGCCAAACCGGCAGTGTCGCAACCACTGCGCCCGGCATAGGTTTACTGGTAAATATCAACACCGCCGATGAGAAAACTCTGCAAAAAGAATTGCGGCTCACCAAAAAGGACGCAACAGAAATTATCAACTACCGAAATCTGCACGGCCCATATCACGCAATTTCCGATTTATTAAATATTCCTTTAAGCAAACGAGTCTACGATCGAATACAGTCGATGATTACGGTGTCGTCATAGCATGGAATCGAATAGCCGGTAAAATTCCGAAAAAATATAGCAAATACACGCCATTTCATTCGGTTATTCGGTAATGTAAAGCTGTATGCGCCGATATTTTGCATTTTGCAAAAGAAAAAAATTGGATGATATGAGATAATAGAGATTAACGGGTCCTGTGTCGCTATACCGGTGTAACAATACTATCACAGTTTTGGCCGATATAAACAACCAGATAAACCGGATATTTTCTAAACACATTGGCATATGCGCAACACCGGCGCAGAAAAAATCTAAAACGCCGGCAGATCGCAGAAAAGTAACACAGCGCAGTATTACGCGAAAGAGAGCAATAATGAAAATTCACGAATATCAGGCAAAGGAAATTCTCCGCCGCTTTGGTATACCCGTTCAGCCGGGGAAGGTTGCCGCAACACCGGAAGAAGCGGAAACCATTGCGCGCGAATTTAACGCGCCGGTGGTCATCAAAGCGCAAGTATATGTTGGCGGCCGCGGCAAAGCAGGCGGCATACAATTTGGAGACACTCCGGAACAAGCTCGAGACGCCGCAAATCGTGTGTTGGGTATGGATATCAAAGGATTAACCGTTAACAAAGTGCTGGTCACCCCCAAACTGCAAATTAAGGAAGAATATTATGTTGGGGTTATTATGGACCGCGCATCTCAGGCGCCTGTTATCATGGTCAGCGCTGCCGGCGGCATCGATATTGAAGAAGTAGCGGCAACGGCACCTGAAAAGATTATTAAACGCCCCATGGATATGCGTTGGGGTTTATTGCCGGAACAGGCGCGGCAAATGCTGGCAGACGCCGGCATGCCATCCGTAGTTGTTGCTAAGGGCGGCGCAATTTTAACCGCGTTGGCAAAAGCATTCTTAGCGGCAGACGCCAGCTTGGCGGAAATTAATCCGCTCGCATTAATGGAAGACGGCTCGGTTATGGCCGCAGACGCCAAGATCCTGATTGATGACAACGCTTTAACCCGCCAACCGGAATTTGCTTCGTGGTCTGAACCGGAAGAAGCCAACCCATTGGAATTTGAAGCAAAAGCCGAGGGACTTACCTATGTAAAACTCGACGGCAACGTTGGCATTATTGGAAATGGCGCCGGGTTAGTTATGACAACCCTGGATATGGTTGCGCGCAGCGGCGGCAAACCGGCTAACTTTTTGGATATCGGCGGCGGCGCTAAAGCCGAAGTTATGAAAAAAGCGCTGCTTTTCGTTGCCCGCGACCCGCAGGTAAAAGGAATATTGGTAAACATCTTTGGCGGAATTACCCGCGGCGAAGAAGTTGCCAAGGGAATTATCATGGCGCAAGGCGAACTGCCCCCGGGAATGCCTATTGTGGCAAGGCTTTCGGGCACCGGTGAAGTTGAAGGCAGAGCGCTGCTGGCTAACGCCGGCTTGATGTGGGGCACTGATATGCGCGACGCCAGCCAGAAAATTGTTGCAGCCATTTCAAATCTTTAAGGAACGCACACGATGAGTATTTTATATAATTCTTCAACCAAAGTTCTTGTCACCGGTATGACCGGCCGTGAAGGGCTTTTCCACACCAAAAATATGCTTGCCGCCAATACAAACGTTGTCGCCGGTGTTACACCCGGTAAAGGCGGCCAAATCATTGAAGGCGTTCCCGTTTTCGACACAGTTCGCGAAGCTGTCGCTAAAACCGGAGCCAACGCCGCCGTTATCTTCGTTCCGCCACTCGGCGCAGCAGACTCAATTATGGAATGCGCCGATGCCGGCGTTCCCTTGGTTGTTTGCATTACCGAAGGCATTCCTGTTAACGATATGGCCCGCGCCGCGGCGTTCTTAAAAGAACATCCCACCACCCTCATTGGCCCCAACTGCCCGGGATTGGCAACTCCCGGCCAAGGGAAAATGGGTATCATGCCGTATCATATCTTCAAAGAAGGCGATATCGGCTTTATTTCTCGCTCCGGCACACTTACCTATGAAGTTGTTGCTTTGCTGACCGCCGCAGGTTTGGGACAATCTACCTGTGTTGGCATCGGCGGCGACCCGATTATTGGAACAACCTTTAAACCCTGCTTGGAGTTGTTTGAAAAAGATCCCCACACTGCGGCGGTAGTTATGTGCGGTGAAATTGGCGGCAGCGATGAAGAAGACGCCGCTGCGTATATCCCCACAATGACAAAACCAGTTATCGCGTTTGTTTCGGGCCGCACTGCGCCTCCGGGAAAACGCATGGGCCACGCCGGAGCTATCATTTCAGGAAATACCGGAACCGCGGCAGGAAAAGTTGCAGCTTTGCAAGCTGCCGGAGTGCCGGTTGCTGAAACCATTTTTGAAATTCCTGATATGGTTAAAAAAGCCTTAAACCGCTAATTGTCCCAAAACCCAAACTAGAGATTCGTAAGGGGCGAAAGCCCCTTATGCAGGGCTTGGGGTGTTCCCAAAATATCTATTTATACAAAATGAACCACCACACGGTACACATGGGTGGAGGTGGGAAACAAGCCACACGATTCATCGTGTGGTGTTCGTTTTATGGCCACCTTGCCACCCACACCGCTCCGAAGCACAAGCGCTACCAAAAAATATCTTTTTTATAACGAACCACCGCACGGTACACATTGAGGCAATGCAATCCGGTAGGGGCGACCCTTGCGGTCGCCCTTGCCACTCGGCAATCAATATTGCCCTGTGAAAGATTTTCATAAAAGAGATTTTGGGGACACCCCAAACCCCGCGCAAGGGGCTATCGCCCCTTACGTATCCCTGGTTACGCAGGTATATCTTATCCCTCTTTAATAATGAAAGAGCATCATCGTGTGGTGTTCGTTTTGGGGCTACCTTGCCACCCACACCGCTCCGAAGCACAAGCGCCGCCGCAAATCGTTTGTTTTAGAGCATACACCGCACGGTACACATTGAGGCAATGCAATCCGGTAGGGGCAACCCTTGCGGTCGCCCTTGCTGCCCGGCTACCAATATTCTTTGCGTAATGCAGATCTTGTTCATATCTTCCAAGTAATTATCAACAGGAAATTTCAATATTCCCAAATCGCGCAAAATTATACTTAATAGTGTATAATAAATAGGTATACTATTGTAAAAACTTCGTCTCACCCTATGGAGCGCAAATACCAATGTCAACTGCCATCATCTATGATGAAGCTTTTCTCCGGCACGCAACGCCTGAGGGGCACCCCGAATCACCTGAACGGTTAAAAGCTATTATCCAATTTTTAAAAGACCACTCGTTGCTGGATCATCGCAATGTTCAGATGATAAAACCAAGAATGGCCGAAGAAAAGCATATTTTGGCCGTCCATACTCCGGAGCATTTGCAAGATATTCAAGACGCCGAGAAAAAAGCGCAAACCCAAGGTATTATCGCTTTAGACGAAGATACTTTCGTAAGCAAAGAATCATATCAAACAGCAATGCTTGCCGCCGGCGCAGGTTTAACGGCAATTGATACGGTGCTTAGCGGCGCAGCGCAAAACGCTTTTGTGCTCGCCAGGCCGCCGGGCCACCACGCCGAAGAAGATTTTGCGATGGGGTTCTGCTTATTCAATAATATTGCGGTTGCCGCTAAATATGCCCAGCAGGAACACCACGTACCCAAAATCCTTATCGTAGATTTTGATGTGCACCACGGCAACGGAACTCAGGAAATATTTTATCAAGACCCTTCGGTTGCCTATTTCTCAATACATCAAGCGCCGTATTATCCCGGCACCGGCGCATATGATGAAATCGGCGCTGAAAATGCAGAATACACCACCTGCAATGCTCCTATTCCCGCAGAGTCGCTGTTTGAATTATATGACGCTATTTTCCGCGAAATATTATTCCCTTTTGCCGACAGATTTCGCCCAGATTTGCTCCTTGTTTCCGCCGGCTACGACGCCCATTGGAAAGATCCACTTGCCAAAGAATTGCTGGATACCTCTTCCTATGCCGCGCTGACAGCGTACCTGAAAGAACTGGCAGAAACGTATTGCCAAGGCAAGATGGTCCTGTTTTTAGAAGGGGGATATGACCTTGCAGCATTATCAGAGTCTGTTGCTGCTTCATTGTGTATAATGATAGAAGAATCCGTCATTATTGATACACTAGGGCCGCCTCAATCCCCCGGTTATCGATGGAATTTTGACGCAGTCACCGATCAATTGCGCGCAATACAAAATCTGACAGGGTTCCGGCGAAAAGTTCGCATTCCGGGGCCGGCTCCCGATGATATGTAAAAAGGTATTCACATGTTAGCTATAAATCAAATTAGTTTACTGCTGATTGAGCAGACTGCACGCGACGCTGAGGCGTTTTCCAGGGCGTTTGCTCCGTATGCCCCCAAAGGTATGCATATTAGTTACGCAGTCGGCGTTAAAGAAGCGCTTCGCGTTTTATCAGAAAAACAGATTGATTTTATCGTGATGCGTACAAAACTAGGAGTAGATAGCGGTTTCGATTTTTGCAAGTATTTACGAAGTACTACCGAACTGAAGCATACTCCTATTATTATGTTTGATACTGCGGCTACCGCAAAAGAAAAAGTTCAAGGGTTTGTAAGCGGAGCGGATGATTTTATTGTTTTGCCGATTGATATGCGTTTGTTTCTTTCCCGCATGAAACTGCTTTTAAAAATAAAAAGTATATAATGCCAATTAGGTAAACAGCGTTCACAAAAAATTTCTCCGCCGGCAGTGGTACATTCTGAAAACAGAACCCTACTTCTCTAGTGGCTTAAAGACAGCAAAAACATTCATTAATAATACTGCTTGCACATATTCCGCGTGAATATTTTGTTTCTTACCGAACGTTGCAGTCAGATAACAAAATGATTTAATAAAACAGGAAAAATCATTTTCTTTAAGGGCAACAGCTAAATCATCCGCTATCGCAAACAATAGTTCATCATTTAATTCACTGGATTGAAATTTTTCAGCCAGTTCTTTAAAGTCTTGCTGCATGCAGCGATTGAATTTGCCGGAAGCTATAAGTTTGCAATAAGGCTGATTCTCTTTCCGTTCAACCATAGAATTTTCCCCTTATTTTACAACATAATATATTTGTAACAGAATACAATCAGATTCACAAGAGTAAAAATTTTCTTGGGTACATATACCGGAAACATGCAGAAAATTATGCTAACCAAGAAGCGCAGATTTTTCAAATAGGGACTCATAACTATTAAACAACATTAACCGGAAAAATATTGCTTACTTTTTTCAGATTTTTTTGGGAAACTTCTCAGGAGGTACATCCATGAATAGCTTTCCAACCACTGCGCAGATGCAGCAACCCAGGATATGTAAGGAGCGGCGCTTGCCTTTTGATCGAAAATTGGGAGATCCTCAAATACATTTTTTTTAATAAATATGGATGATTTCGCTGAATTAAATATAGTTCGTCAAGACATACATAAACACACATATATTGCGATACTTCGCAATAGTTTAAAGGAAGCATGTACTATCGCCGAATTGGCAAAACAAATAGGAATAACACGTGAATATTTTGAAAGTGTGCTTTCAGAATATTCATTCCGGAACTTCGGTTATGAAACTTCGGTAAAAATTGCCGAAATCCTTCAAATGGACACCGGATTAAAACGAGAGTTTCTGTTTCACGCCAAAAATGTTGGGAAACATTCTTTTCCATATGAGCGAGTTGCTAAAAATAAAGATTTTATTGATACTGACGAACTACATATGTATATTGATACATTACACAAACTGCAATCTAATTCCCACCTATTACTTGGTCCATTGAAAATAAAAGAAACTTATGAACAAATTGTAAGTTTGGGGCTGGATCTTTTAAACTCTTTTAAATTTGCCAAATCACAATTTCGGCAGCTCATTGAAATCTATTTAATACTTCACGATAACGAGCTTATTATTAATAAACCTGCTTGGGGGCTTTTCCACGCTCAACACGCGCTTCAAACATTGTTCAAATACTATGGCGGCCAAAATATTTCCGATTCAAAGGATTACCAACTTTATCTGCAAATTATACGCGCGATTGGATTAGCGTATAATAATTTAAACCTCATGCATGATGCAGCAAAAACTTATAAACTAATATTATCGGATCTTTCTGAAAACGCGATTCAACAAAATCCATTTAACTATTTACATACCTGCATTAACCTAACTTCATCACAAAGCAAAATACCAAGAACGACTGTTGAAGATCTTAAAGAATATATTTATTGTGCGCGCAAAGCAAATGAATTGTTACCGTCCGAACAGCAAAAAGATCAATCTATACTGATAGACAGATGCGAAATCCAAATGTTTTTGCAATTGAAAAGTTTAAAAAAATCCGAAAAATTGATTCGGCAGTTTGAATCACAATATTCATTGCAGAATTTAAGTTATATCTCACAAGTCCGATTTTGGGTAACTTTCGCACAATACCATTTTAATGTTTCAGATTTTTCCGGTTGGGATGATATCATGCGGTATATCATTCCTTTAGCTAAACATTCCGGTCTAACGCATCAACTGGTAAAAATACGTAACTGCCTAGCAAGGGTTGACAAAGGTGCGATAATGAGAATATGAATCTGGAACAAAGAGTAGAAGAGTTAGAAAAACAGTTGGCAGAAAGAGACCAACTCATACGAGAATTACGTCGCCTGC
>JAJYBV010000101.1 GCA_021778805.1 Chloroflexota bacterium
TTTTATAAACAACCACCGCACGGTACACACAGGGATTCGTAAGGGGCGGTTGCCCCTTGCGCGGGGTTTGGGGTGTTCCCCAAATATCTTTTATAAACAACCACCGCACGGTACATACAGGGATTCGTAAGGGGCGGTTGCCCCTTGCGCGGGGTTTGGGGTGTCCCCAAATATCTTTTATAAACAACCACCGCACGGTACATACAGGGATTCGTAAGGGGCAGTAGCCCCTTGCGCGGGGTTTGGGGTGTCCCCAAATATCTTTTATAAACAACCACCGCACGGTACACACAGGGATTCGTAAGGGGCGGTTGCCCCTTGCGCGGGGTTTGGGGTGTCCCCAAAAATAATTATTTTAAAATTTCCTCAAGGAAATATTGGCACCAAGGTGGCCCCGAAACGAACACCACATGATTCTTCGTGTGGCATGTTTCCCCACTTCCACCCATATGTACCGTGCAGTGTTTGTTCATCAACAGGCACTATGGGGCACTCAATGTACTCTGCTCTGTTGGTCTTCATCTTGATAAAAATATCAAAGTTCATCAAACCTTGCATAGGCAAATTTTTTTAATTGATGCTTCTAGAATATATATATATGGCTTGCAGATACCTATCCAATTATCACCATATCCACAAGGCTAATAAGACTAAAATAATATTTATTAGATAGAGATAAAATAGCAGTAGTAATAATAGGGCTGTGGAATCTGTGCATAACAACGTTGAAGTCACTGATTTCCTACATTTGTTTTGTATATATCAAGTGGAAAAATCTTAGATAAATCGGGATATATTTTCTGGCCTGTGGATATTTGTTTTTATTCAGCTAATCTATCCACCTTGCCGCAAGGGTTATCCCAAGTTACCAACAATGGATGTGTACGAAAAACAACAGCTTTTGTGTGTAAAAATTTGCGCTTCAGCGCTAGAAACATATCCACATTAATATCCACAATGTGGATATAAGAGTGTTTATAAGCGTGTACATCTGTTGATTAACATGCTTAAAGACGGTGATTTTTGCGCCAAAATAATGCAGATATTGGTCATTTACGGCTCGTCTTTGAAACGCCGCGCACAACATTTTCTAACGAATACTCTGAATTGGAATGCAGTATGCGGATAGATTGTGCGATGATGGCTGTTTGATGAATATTTTTACAAACATTCGCATATTAGCCTACTGTGAAACAGATAACTTTTATCCTATGAAATGTATGACAGAGAAAAATCAGTTTCTGTGATAGCCTGAATATATCACATGTTTCATAGCATATAAATTTGCTGTGTATTGTGATTTTAGCTGTCTGTGAAGCAAGCACAGCATATATCCAAAATTTGTACCTCCAATTTTGAAAGGATGGCGGCCCAAACATGACATTCACGAAAAAATTATTAACAGTTTCGATTGTTGCATTGAGTATTTTATCAATTGCAGCATGTGGCTCCTCTAGTTCCTCCGGTTCGTCAACTTCATCGAGTGGAAATAAGGGAAATGGCTCTTCATCCAATCCCCCCTCTGCAAACGCAGTGTTCCAGTCGTCGATGAATGTATATTCATCGTTAAAAAACTTTGACTTTAGTGAAGTTATCCAATCACCACAGGGAACGGTAAACGCAACCGGGGAAATTTATTTCAATCCGCTTGAGATGGAAATTCAGATGAATGCAGCAAATGGTATGCAAACCGGAGCAATATTATTGCCTTCTGGGTTTTATTTAAAAGTTGGCACAAGTTGGATGTCGTTACCAAGCGGAAGCTCTGCAGTAGCTACTTTTCAGAAAGATATGCAGCAATATAAAACGTTGAATCCATTGCAAAATTTAACTATGGTTGGCGCCGAAACAGTGAATGGGTATAATTGCTGGCATTTAAAAGGAACATTTTCCGGAAGCGGGATAACTTCTACCGATAATTTATGGGTGAGACAAAGTGATTATTATCCGGTAAAAGCAGTTATTACCTCATCTAATTCCAGCTCAATTACTATCACATATTCCAACTGGAATACTGCTCCCGCAATTACAGCTCCTGCCGCTTAAGCAAGTATTGTGTAGGGATATGGACAAATTCTGCAAATTAGGCAAAAGATACCGGCGCCGCATTGGCGCCCGGCGGCATAGGGCGACTCTTGCAGTCGCCCTATCGGATTGTATGATAGGTTAGTGGAAGCTAACAATTAAAGAGCGGATAACCAAACCCCATCCATCTACTAAAATAAACAGCAGCAATTTAAATGGCAAAGATATTACTGTTGGAGAAAGCATCAGCATGCCCAGCGACATCAGTGATGTGGAAACAACCAAATCGATGATGGCAAATGGCAGCAAAATAATAAATCCCATTTCAAACGCTGTTTTTATTTCGCTGACGATAAACGCCGGAATTAATACAAATGTTGGCACATCTGCTTGGGTTTTGGGCAGCGGTGTTTTGGCAAGATATACAAATAATGACAGATCTTTCTCCCGTGTTTGGCGGAACATAAAATCTCTTAATGGTATTTGTGCGCGATCTAATGCGGTTTGCGCTGAAATAGTTCCGTTACTGTAGGGAGTTAAAGCAGTATTGTTGATTTGTTCCCACGTAGGGGCCATAACAAATACCGTTAAAAATAACGCTAAACCTACTATAACTTGGTTTGGCGGCACTTGTTGCGCCCCAAGGCCGGTGCGCAAAAAAGAAAGCACAATTAAAATTCTGGTAAAACCGGTAACCATCATAATAATCGATGGCGCTAAACTTAATACCGTAATAAGCAGCAGCAGCTCCAGCGGCGTGCTTGTGCTCCCTCCAGAGGAACCGGCCGCGGAAGCTGCTGTATTTTGAGTATTGATGGCAAGCTGCACACCCTGCGAATTGGATGTAGCCGCATTGACGGAACATCCGCTTAGCAATAGCGTCAATGCAAAAAAAGCGCCAGCGGAAGCTGTTTTAAGATGGCTGAAATTTGTCATCCTGACAATATCGCGCATAGTGTTTGTCCTCCATGACAGTGTGCAGTTTACCAGCAAAACGGGGTTACTGATGAAACATCTTGTTTCGGTAACTTCCGTCACAAAGAATCATACACGATAGAATTGGAGTTCATTAGGGGCAATAGTCACAGAATCGGTATATTTTTTGATGGAAAATTAAGAGACTTTCGGGCTTAAGGTGTTATCTTGTGGAATAATATTGTTGCAACGCTTAGCTTTACAAAAATTTTGCCGATGAATATTGCTACAAGACCGTAAGGCAGCTCATGAAACAATCGTATAGTATATGCAATCTGTTTCATTACGCATGATGCGTCGAAGCTTGATCAGCGTTTAGTAAAACGCTGCTGAAAGGGGAGACGTATAAATGGGAATGTCAAAACAGTCGCATCCAGATCCATCTGATGATGATTTTTTAATTGATTTTTCTGTTGATTCGTTTGACGACGATTATATGTTGGATATGTTTATTCCGGGAGATGCTCCTATTGAAGATCAGCTAGCTTTAGATACATTGCTGGATCAGGGGTTTACTTGGGAAGAAGGCATCCGCTTAATCTTATTTCGGGAACATCTCGATGAAGTTGGGGAAGTGATTGAACATATCACTGAAGAACCACATTTTAAATTTGCAAAATGGCTATATCAAAGGGGGATTTTACAAAGCTGATTTTTTATAGACCTGAGCATACCTACTAACGGGACTGGGGGTATCCTCCGATTCCTTTTTAGGCTCAGGTCTCTAGTAAAATACATTTCGTCTCTCTTGCGGATTGTATTCAATTTATGTTAAACTTTAAAAGAGCTTGGAACTTTTATTTTCGTTCGCTTGCGGCGCCTTGTATCAAGTACAATAGTAGTGGTTTTTAGGGAATGCAAGGCGCATTCTTGCGAGAAAGGTTCCATACAAAAGAACAGGCAAATAAAAAGAATTATTGCCTGCCGCATCGTGTAAAACGTATGCTACTACATTTGGCGCATTTCATTATGCGCACTCGGAGGACATTCTATTATTAGAGATCAACGTAATAACGATTCCCGTAAACATGAATACCGGAAAAATGAGCAAATACGCGCCCGTGAAGTGCTTTTGATTGATGAAAACAATGAAACTTTAGGGAAAATGCCGATATATGAGGCAAGAAATATTGCGTTTGAACGGGGATATGATATTGTTGAAATTGCGGCTAACGCCGACCCCCCGGTTTGTAAACTTATGGATTATAGCAAATACCGGTATGAGCAAACAAAACGCGATAATGAAAATCGGCGCAAACAAAAAATTGTTGAAGTCGAGTTGAAGGAAATTCGCTTACGACCGCAGATTGATACCCATGATATCAGGGTAAAAATGAAGAAAATCGTCGAATTTCTTACTGATGGCAATAAAGTGCGTGTGTATGTTCAATTTAAGGGCCGCGAGATTATGCACCCTGAAATCGGTAGAAATATCCTCGAATCAATTCTCGAACAGTTAAAACCTATTTGCTCTGTTGAACGCATGCCGGTGATGGAAGGCAAAAATTTGTGGATGATTTTGGCAAAATCTCCTCAATGGGATCCTGCGAAAACTCCCTTCCAAATCTCCATTAACGGCAAAGAAAAAGATACGCCAAAACAATCTGAAGCCGAGAATGAAGCGCCGCAAGAGCAAAGCGAAACTGAAGAGTAATTTACGCAGCCATCAATAGGAAGCCATGGGGTATTTTTGTGGCTTCCTTCTTTCTTTTGCGATGTTTCCTTAAGCCGGAACAAAATAACTTTATCCGGCTTCTTTTGCGTACTCCAAAATAATTCCTTGCGCATTTTTCCGTAACATCGATGTAAGGATCGCCTTATATATTGCTTGCTTAGTGACGGAAGTTGCGATACCCGGTAAACACCATTGCTATATGATGGCTATTTGCCGCTTCAATAACTTCTGCGTCGCGAATAGATCCACCAGGCTGAATAATAGCTGTAACCCCGGCTTTTGCCGCTTCATCGATATTATCGGCAAAGGGAAAGAAAGCGTCGGAAGCAAGACCGGCTCCTTTGGCCCTTTCACCGGCCCGTTGCGCCGCAATTCTTACTGAATCTACTCTGTTTGGCTGGCCGCCGCCCAGTCCTACTAAACTGCTTCCTTGCGCGAGTGTAATAGCGTTCGATTTTACAAATTTTACCATCAGCCATGCAAATTGCAGTGATTGCCATTCCTCCGGAGTAGGCTCACGCGAAGTAACCACATTGCGCTTCATTTCATCAAGCCCATACAAATTTATTTGCTGCGCTAAAAATCCGCCGCTGACTTTACGCAATTCCATTATTTCGGTGGTGCTGCGGATAGCTGTTGGGCCGATGGGTTTACGAGTTGCCACCAAAATAAGATTTTTTTTGCGCTCCAGCAAATTTAGTGCGTCTTCCGCAAAGTCTGGGGCAATTATTGCGTCAAAATGCAGCTCACGTATGGCCTCTGCGGTGGCCATATCAACAACTCGATTTAATCCGATTATGCCACCAAAGGCAGACACGGGATCGCACGCTAAGGCTTCGCGGAACGCCTGATCAATTGTTTGCGCGGCCGCGGCGCCGCATGGGCCGGCGTGTTTAATGATAGTTGCTGCGGGCTGAGCAAACTCGCTGACAATGTGCAGCGCAGCGTCGAGATCGATATAATTGTTGTAGCCCAGCTTTTTGCCGTGCAGAATTTCAGCGTCTAAAATAGTGGAAGTATGCGCGGGTTCCGGCGACACCCAGCGGTAAATGGCCGCGGGCTGATGCGGATTTTCACCATACCGCAGCTGTTCCACTTTCTCCAGCGGAACAGCAAATTGCTGTGGAAAACTTTCTTTGGCTAAAGTGTGGAAATAAGCGGCGATTAATGCGTCATAATTTGCCGTATATGCAAATGCAGCCGCAGCAAATTGCTGCCGGGTTTCTAAGGCCAATGCGCCATTTGCGCGCAGTTCATCAATTACGCGAGCATAATCTTCGGGATTGAACACAACGGCAACCGATTGAAAATTTTTGGCGGCGGCGCGGATGAGCGTAACTCCGCCGATATCAATTTTCTCTATTGCGTCACTTAGCGCGGCGCCGTTTTGCTGGGCGGTATCGGCAAAATTATATAAATTGCAAACAATCATATCTATGGGGATAATGCCGCTGCTTTGTAACTGCGCCATATGTTCGGGAATATCGCGCCTTGCCAATAATGCGCCATGCACAGCAGGGTGCAGTGTTTTTACTCTGCCGTCCAGCATTTCGGGGTATCCGGTTATAGTTTGAATATCAATAACCGTTACACCTCCTCTGCGCAATGTGTCTGCGGTGCCACCGGTAGAAACAATTTCCCAGCCCATATCCACCATTTCGAGGGCAAGATCTACAATATTTGTTTTGTCTTCAACAGATAATAACGCTCGCATGCATAACCTTCTTATATTTTTTTCACACACACCGCTGCAAATATCCGGCCGTATAAATCAGCTTGAAAGTAGTTTATTTTGCCGCGGATTCAATGGCGTTTACCAAGGCATCGGCGCCAAAGCGCACGGGGTCTGTAACTGGCAGCCCAGTTTCTGCGGTGGCTTTTTCGATGGCGATTCGCGCTTCTTCTTCCGAAAGACTGAATGTATTCAGTGAAACGCCAACTATGGGTGCGGGTTTCAACCAGCGCGCGGCAGTTTCATACATAATAATCAGTTCTTTCAGCGGTGGAATGGGGTATCCTGGGTATTCATTAATAAAGCCGCGATTTGCTTCGTGACACAAAATTTGCAAATCGGGGTGCGCCCCATGCAGCAACCCCAATGTAACGGCTGAATATGCCGGGTGGCATAGTGAACCTTGTCCTTCAACAAACACCCAATCGTGCTTATTTGTTAGATCCATCAGCAGCCATTCCACCGCTCCGTTTACAAAATCGCTGATAATTCTATCAGTGGGCACACCTTCACCGGCGATCATAATGCCGGTTTGGCCGGTTGCCGCAAACGCGGAATTGTGGCCGCGCTGCCGGGCCGTTTGTTCCATAACCAGCGCTGCGGTCATTTTTCCCACATTACAGTCGCTGCCCGCCATAAAAATGGTGGTAGATCCTTGCCTGTGGCTTTTACCTTGACCAATTCTCATAGCGTATTGTGGCTGCGGTTTGCGCACATCCCAAATGGTGGCTCCATATTTCTGTGCGGCTGCCGTTAATTCGGGGTCATCATTTAAAAAGAAGTGCAGGCCGCTGACAATTTCCAAACCCAATTCTAAAGCGCGCTGCAAAATTGGCTGCCAGGAATCGGGCAATTTGCCGCCAATGGGCGCAATACCGATGAGCAGCGCCGTTGGTTTATAGGCAAACGCTTCATCAATTGTGGAAACGACCGGTATACCTTTGCCAACATCCGCATGCAGCGCAGCTGAAACATCCTGCCCGGCTTTTTGGCTGTCGATAACCGCAACTGTTTCATCTTTGGCAAATCTCAGCACACCCAAAGCTGTTTTTGCTGAATGGGGAGTAAAATTCCCTTCAGCAAGAATCACGTATTTTCTCATTTTGCGCCTCCATGCTCTGTGTACATAATAGCGTGCTTTAAATCAGTGATGGCAGTTTGCAAGCGCACAAAACTTTCAAATAAATTGCCATAGGCGCTGAAATACGTATGTACATCGCCGTCACTGAGCGATTTATCACACAGATAATAAAGATGATCGCTGGTTTGCATCAATCGCCAAGCGCGAATATATTCCGGTTGCGCTGAAGCAAGTGTAAGCTGTTCCATTTCGCGGATTTCTTCAAAGCAAAATTGCTGCATTTCATTGCGCAGCCATGCGCTGGTGTCGCGTTCCATATCTGCCCAGGAAATTGTTTGAAACGGCCCTACGTGAATTTGGCCGCGCGGACTTAAAGTACGAACGGCTTCGGTTGGTGTGGTGAAGGCAATTTGCGGATATTTGAATAATTCTTCCGGCAGTTGCCGGATAAAGTCAAAAATGCCGGTTTCTGCCCAAATATGTTCGCCCAGCGCTTCATAATCCATCATGATAGTAATCATTTCATCGGTGTCTCCGGCGCACCAACCGGCCATTTTTTCAGCGGTAAGCGGGTAATGCTCCCAAGAGCGGTTGGGGAAACGATAGCCGATATCATCACTGTAGCGATAGTTGCGCACGATTACCGGAAGATTTGAGGCGCTGCTGTAAAGGAAATCCGGCGAACGCCAATTTTCTAAAATCCAATCGATCCCTTCCGTCATAATGCCTTCATAGCCCATATCTTGCACTGATTTGGCAATATCATCATTGTATAGGCATTCGGTGTTGCGGAACACCGTCGGGCGTTTGCCGAACAGCTGCTCAATAACATCGGAATGCTGTTTGGCTTGCCGGCAAAATTCATTGCGCGAATTATCCCATAATCCGGCTAGGGTATGGTAATACGTTTCACCGGTAAACTCTACCAAACCGGTTTGCGCCATTTTCTGAAAAATCTTCAAGAGTTCAGGCTCAAACCGTTGCGCCTGATCGATAAATGTTCCTGATAAACCGTAAGAAATTTTAAACTTCTTATCGTTAGTGGAATATTTTTCGACCATCTCATACAGCATTTGTGTCGCGGGATAATAACATTTTTCCGCGACTTTGTGGAACACGGTTGCGTTTAATTCCTCGTCAAACAACGCATTATGAATAGTTGCCGGCGTCCTTGGCTCATTGGGCCGCAGCGCATAGGGCCGCAGTCGTTCCGGCTGATGGGCAAAGAAAAAGAGGTTGATGAGCGTCATAATTATAATCCACGCCAAAATGGCGCGCCTGCTTTCTTGAAAACATCTCTCTTATGCGATTGTACCACCATATTCATGTTCTATCAATGGCAGATATTTAAGTTATTGTTGTTTGCGCAATTATGCGCCTTCCTCCACTGGTTGGCTTATGGGTAAGTGCGGTTTGGGCGCTGGCTTGGGAATAAAGAAATAGCCAAGTAGTATCAGCGCATACCCTCCTTCAATCACCCAATATGCCGGAAGCGATTGAAAGTCAAATATCCATAAAAAAAACTGCCAAGCTACCGGATTTGTAAGATAGTTGATGATTAATGCGGTCAGAAATAAACGTTTTCCTATCTTTGTTACCTTCCGAACCGCAAGAATGATGAAAAGGATCGGTAATAGAATAGATGTCAGCACAAACAATATAAATTCAAAGTTATATGCGAATAAAGTGTAACCAAGATAGTCATATCTTTGGAAATTTACAAAATATTCTAATTGAGCAGTAATAAATTCAAAACCAGTGGTAACTACATTTTTAATATAATATATGGGAAAAAAAATGCAGGCGATAACCGTAAGCATCCCAACGGCTATGAAAATTTGGTACAAACGCTTTGCTTGCATAGAATTCTGAATTGGTGCGGTGATATTTGCAGGTTCAGTAGCAGATTGCGAGGAAATCGCTTTTTGCATGAAGAAATAGCCGATCAGCATCATGAAATAACCGATTTCCATCACCCAATATCCATATGTTATTATCACATCATTTAAAAATTTGTGATCGAAAATCCCAGGAAATATATTAGACATGCCTATTGGGCTGCCAACATAATTGAGGATGAGCGCAATGATGAAGGGAATCGCGATTTTTTTGGATGCTTTTGTAGCCATACTAATGAAGATGAGCAAGATGACCAAAGCAACTGCTGAGATGAGAAACAATAAATCTCCGATGATATCTGCAATTTGAAAACTATGTGGCATTTGACCTTGGATATCAATTTTTATTATAAACTAGGACTTTCGCTTACGAATGGGACAAGACAGGAATGCGCGGGTTGAGTAACTCCTGAGTAAGGTAGTCATCCCATAAACGAGCCCGGACTTGGTAGAGCGTACAGCCGAGGCGTTGCGCCTGCT